>CAYWNG010000170.1:0-10814 GCA_964458685.1 uncultured Pirellulaceae bacterium | reverse complement strand
AGGCGGTGGTGGAGCGTCTTCCTTCTTTTTCTTGAGCTTGTTGATGGTCTTCACGATCATGAATACGGCAAAGCCTTGAATGACCAACGAGATAATGGCGTTGAGAAACTTTCCGTAACGAACCACAACCGCTGGACGTACCTTGTCGGCAGTATTCTTAAAGAATGGGTGAGGTTCTCCTGCGGGTATTTCGTCTATAACCGTGAACTGCTTTTCGCTGAAATCGACTCCACTAATCAATGCTCCAATCGGTGGCATTATTATGTCGGCTACCAATGAAGTCACTACCGCTCCAAAGGCGGCTCCTAGAATGATGCCCACGGCCAGATCGATTGCGTTACCCTTGATGATGAACTCTTTGAATTCTTTGATTAGTCCCATTGCTTGATCCTTTTTGAAAAGTGAAATACCGGTGAGGTCTCCAACTATAAGACCTTGGCGCATTTCAACAAGGAACACTTCAGGCTAATTCTGCACGTTGGTCAAGAAGTTGGTGCCTTCGTGTTAAGCTGCGCGATGCGCGAGAAATGATGCATAGTAATTCCCGCAGCTACGCTTACATTTAGCGAGTCGGTACCGAGCTGCATGTCGATGCGCACACATCGATCTGCTAAGGCCAAAACATCGTCAGGTAATCCATGTCGTTCGTTGCCCATCAACACGATCAGCGGCCCGTTGCGGCTTGCCTTTTCGAGAGGCTGCGAATGCTCGTTTAGCGCGGTTGCAACCACTTCCACGCCAAGCTGCTTCAAGGTGTTCAACGCTGTGTGGCTTTTACTGCTTCGATATATCTCTAAAAACAGAGCGTTACCCATCGAGACTCGAAGCGCTCGTCGCGACAACGGATCGCCAGTGCCGGGACCGAGCCAGATACGTCGAATGCCTAGGCCGGCTGCCGTTCGCAGCATTCCACCTAAGTTCTCGGGATCGTTCACCGCTACAAGCCCTAGCCATGTTTCGGTGGAACTTTCAATCTGCAATGCTGAAGTCAGCTCTAATTCTGGCTTGCGAAAGCCACAGGCCAACACGCCTCGATGAAAGTTAAAGCCCACCAACTGCTCGACTACATCATGTGCCACGACGAGTATCGGAACATCGGCTGGCGCCATCTGCGCATATTGCTCGGCGTAACGTTGCTCGACCAAGACGCTGTGCAACTGATACGAACTCTGCATCAATCGCTCAGCCAACAGCGGCCCTTCAGCAATGAAGATACCACTGACCCAAGTCCAATTGCGATGCCGCATATCTTGATACGGCGCCATCAGCGGATGATCGCTATTGTCTAAGTGGATCAGATTGGTTGAAGCCATACTACGGTACTTTCACAAGCTTTTCATAACCCGCAGCGTTAGCAAGGGACGGCTAGGAGTTAGCTTGAACCGTAGGAAAAAGCCAGTCCCATGCTAACGCTTTTTGAAGTTGCGCTTTTAGGCACGAAGTGCCGACATATCCTATGCCGGGGCTGACAAGCCCCGGTTTTGCGCCCCGGAAGTATTTAGCCCCGAAGGTGGCGATACATCAATTTAGTGTGTCGACCCTTCAGGCCTAAAACCTTGCAATTCTCATGTACCGGTGCCTTCGACACCGGCAGAGGGTATGTCGGACCTTCGGTCCTAAGAAAACACTCCTTCAATCCTGCCGCCTGCGGTTCAATTGAATTCTTCTCAGCGTTACCTTTAAAGGTTGAATCGGAATCGCACAATTCTATGCAGGGTAACTTTGATCACCAGGGCAATCTGCAGTTCGTTGGACGAACAATCCCGAACACAGAACGCTCGGTTGGGAATTCGCTGTTGAACTGCTAGAATGCCGAGCCAACACTTTTGGACGCACCCAAACATATCGAGCCGAACAAGATGCAAAGCAAAGCCACAACCGTCGCTCAGTACATTAAGCAATTGCCTGAAGATCGCCGTAAGGCCATTGAAGCCGTGCGAGCAATCATACTCAAGAACATGGACCCCGATTTTCAAGAGACCATGGCCTACGGCATGATCGGCTATAACGTGTCTCACAAAATCTATCCCAACGGATACCATTGCGATCCCAAGCAACCGCTTCCTTTCGCTGGCTTGGCATCACAAAAGAACCATATGTCGTTGTATCTATGCGCAGCTTACGGTGACGCGGCCATCGAAGAGTGGCTGCGTAAAGAGTTCGAAAAGGCTGGTAAGAAGCTGGACATGGGCAAGTGTTGCATCCGCTTCAAGAAAGTGGAGGATCTGCCGCTGACCGTCATCGCTGAAGCATTCAAGAAAGTCTCGGTCGTTGAGTTCATCGCGGGCTATGAGAAGTTCTTAAGCGAGCATCGGGCATCCAAGACAATTACCAAGGCAACTACTAAAACAGCAAACAAGAAAGCTGCTAAGCCTAGTGTCAAGACTTCAAAGTCCGCTACCAAGGTTGCGGCTCAAAAAACTGACGTAAAGACCGTTAGCAAGATTGCAGAAAAAGCTTCGCCAAAAGCAGCAACCAAAACAGCTTCATCCAAAGTAGCGAAGACCGCAAAGAAATCCGCAACCAAGACCGCCACAAAAACTGCCGTCAAGAAATCTAGCGAACCTGCTGCCGCCAAGCCCACTAAGAAATCAGCGAGGGCGAAGGCGGCGAAAAAGTAACGCTGCTCAACAGGTCCAGTGTTAGGTCATCTCACACGTAATGCTCATGAAGACCTTCACCCAAGTCCAGCAACTTCAAAGCCACTGCGATAGTTGCGTTTGAGCAGTTGATTTGCATCGGGATGGCTGGTGACCTTCAAAGCCGCTGCATCCCAGGCCAACTTCTCTCCTGGAAATCGATTGGCGACGACCCCCAAAAGCAAAGCTTCAGTTAATGGACCACCGTAACTGAAGCTCGCGCTGGTTTCGCCTTTGCCCATGCAGGCGTCAACCCATTGATGGTAGTGATTGTTATCGGCCACTTCAGGACGTTTGTAGTCCTTGAATTTCTCTTCTGGGAAAAGAATCGCTTCGCCGATGTGCGGCAGCAACATGTGTCCGCCTTCGCCGACGAACAGCGAAGCTTGCGATGGAAGTTTCACGCCTGCGGGAAGTGCGAGCGATTCAGCGGATGGTGGAGCATCGCTGCCATCGTACCAAGTCCACATCAGCTTGTCGGTCGTGTATTTGGTCGCTGGGAATTCGTACTCGACGATGTTCTTCTCTGGATGCCCAATTCCGGTCGGCTTTCGACACGTAGTTTTGGCCCACTTCGGCGCAGTCAGCTCCAATGCCGCATAGGGAGTGTCAAAAATGTGAACGCCCATATCACCCAAAGTGCCAGTACCAAAATCCAACATACGACGCCAATCACCTGGATGATATCGGCCAGCTACATAATCTCGCTTCTGCGCCACGCCTAACCACAAATCCCAATTCAACGAAGCTGGAGCCGCAGCGGTCACGATCTTGTCGCCGTCGTAACCCCAATTCTTGTTCGACCATGCATGAACCTGGCTAACCTTTCCGATCACTCCACTTTGAATCATCTGCACCGCGCGGCGATAGACCGACGAGGAGTGGATCTGAATTCCCATTTGCGTCACTAGCTTTTTCGACTCGGCAACCAATCGCAACTGTCTGGCTTCAAAGATCTCATGGGTTAGTGGCTTTTGACAATAGACTGGCTTGCCCGCGTTCAGCGCGGTCATGGCTGCTGGAGCGTGAGTATGATCGGGAGTGGATACAACTACCGCATCGATCGTCTCTCCCATCGAAGCAATCATCTCGCGAAAGTCAGCGAAGGTCTTAGCATTCGGATGCTTTGTTTTGGCAGCCTGCAAACGATCCGAGTCCACATCGCACAGTGCGGCAACTTCAACTGCGGCGTGTGATGAGATCGAAGCCAAGTCGGCCGCTCCCATGCCTCCCACGCCAATGTGCGCGGTTCTCAGCTTGCTGTTGGCGGCGATCACTCGAACTGATGGAGCGAGTGCAACAACGCTGAATCCAAGTCCGATCGTCTTGATGGCGTTACGACGGTCAATTCGATTGCTCATGAGAATTCCTCGAGGTAGGCGGTAGAAGTGGTGTGGCGGGAATGATTTGGGAAGGAGTTTGGAAAGCGTGTTACGCTTCCGACTAGCAGCTTACTTCAATTCAGGCCCGTTGACTATCAGCCAATAGTTGACAAGCTGATGCTTTTCGCGAGTCCAAGATCAATTGCGAAAATTTAGATCACCCAAAAAGGATGGTTAGGAAGAAAATGCGAAAATCGGTCCTAGCAATTGCCGCGCACCCCGATGACATTGAATTCGTCATGGCGGGGACGCTTCTGCAACTGCACAGTTTGGGATGGGAGGTTCACTATTTCAATATCGCCAACGGTTGTTGTGGATCGACCACCATGGATCGCCAACAGTGCGCCGCGGTTCGATTGCAGGAGGCTCGTCGAGCTGCGGAGCTAATTCCGGCCACGTTTTATCCGCCGATCTGCGACGACTTGGAGGTTTTTTACACGCCAAAACTACACCAGCAAGTCTCGGCCGTAGTTCGCGAAGCTCGGCCATCGATCGTCCTAACTCACGCTCTCAGCGACTACATGGAGGACCATCAGAACGCTGCACGACTGGCTGTGGGCGGTGCCTTCACGCGAGCGATGCCAAACTTTGTCACGCTTCCCGCGAAGCCAACTTATGATGATCCCGTTGCCGTCTATCACGCGCAGCCGCATGGCAACCGCGATCCCTTGGGGCACATAGTGATTCCAACTCACTTTGTAGATGTCACCAATCTACTGGATAGCAAACGCGAACTGCTAGCCGCTCATGCCAGCCAAGATCAATGGTTGGATTCGACACAAGGTATCAGCGCCTACCTTGAGACCATGATCGAACTGAACGCCGAAGTGGGCGAATTCTCGCGAGCTAGAAACCAACCAGGTTTTGCTTACGCTGAAGGTTGGCGCAAGCACTTGCATCTCGGCTTGGCACAAGCTGATTATGATCCGTTAGCAGAGGTGCTCGGCCAGCGGTGCCTCAAACTGCCTGAGTCAAGCAATCTGGTCTAATGATCTAGCGTTCAGCGAACAGTCGCCTACGGCTTGCCGTTGAACGACTACGCGCTTGCACAGTCGCCTGCGGCTTGCCGTTAAACGATCTAGCCGTTAGGCGAATGCGAGCGAGAACTATCTGGATCGAGTTTGTCGGCGGCGGTCGGATTCGCGGAGCGACATTTTACGCAAGCGAATCGACTTGGGCGTGACCTCGACCAATTCATCAGCTTCGATGTACTCGAGCGCTGCTTCCAAGAACAGTGCTCGGGGTGGCTTGAGAATAATGTTCTCGTCGCTGCCCGCAGCGCGGATGTTGGTCAACTTCTTTTCTCGACATGGATTGACGGTCAAGTCATTGTCGCGAGCGTTTTCGCCAACAATCATTCCTTCGTAGATCTCATCGCCGGGAGCCACAAATAGCTCGCTGCGATCCTGCAATCCGAACAAAGCGAATCCGACTGCTTTGCCCGTGACCATCGAAACCAAAACACCATTGGATCGCGAAGGGACATCGCCTTCGCGCGGTCGATAGCCGCTGAATCTATGGTGGATGATCGCTGTACCTTGAGTCGAGTTCAAGAGCTTGGTTCGTAGCCCGATCAGACCTCGAGCGGGAATTTCGAATCGAAGCAGTGAATAGGTTCCTCGCGGGACCATCTCTTCCAAAGTCCCACGACGGTAGCCCACAAGCTCCATTACTGGCCCTACCTTTTCGGCTGGGACTTCGACGTTCAGAGTCTCAAACGGTTCGTGAACTTTTCCGTCGATCTCTTTGAGAACCACGGTCGGCTTACCAACCGACAGTTCGTAGCCTTCGCGGCGCATGGTCTCGATCAGAACAGCCAAGTGCAGAACTCCTCGACCGCGCACCGCGTAGGCTTCCGCGCCTTCGACCAGCGACATCCGCAAAGCGACGTTTTTCTCGAGCTCTTTCTCAAGGCGATTGCGAATCTGCCTAGTGGTAACGTATTTGCCTTCCTTGCCAGCGAACGGCGAATTGTTAACGCTGAACACCATCTCCAACGTAGGTTCGTCGACCGTTAGTCGCGGAAGTGGATTGTTTTCACCGCGAGCACAGATCGTGTCGCCGATTTCAATATCGTCGAGTCCGACTACGGCTGCGATGTCGCCAGCGGTTACTTCTGGAACTTCCACGCGACCAAGGTTGGTGAATGTCCAGACCGATGCGACTTGAGTTGGCTTGGGGCCATCAGCTTTGACTTGATCGATCTGCTGGTTTGTCTTGATTACGCCAGCTTGAATTCGTCCAACGGCGATTCGTCCGATGTACTCCGACCAATCCAAGTTCGTGACCAACATCTGCAGGCCTGCTGTCGGGTCGACCTCTGGGCCAGGGATCTTCTCAAGAACCAAGTCCAAAAGTGGTTGCATCGAATCGGTACGGACTGTCGGATCGAAGGTCGCGTAACCTTCTTTAGCCGAGGTAAAGATGTAGTCGAAGTGATCCATGAAGTGATCACCGCCTAGGTCCACCAAGAGCTCCAGTGCTTCGTCGACGACTTCCAGCGATCGCGCGTCGGGACGGTCGATCTTATTGATGAGCACAATCGGCTTGACGCCCACTTCTAGGGCCTTGGAAAGCACGAATCGTGTCTGAGGCATGGGACCTTCGGCGGCATCCATCAATACCAACGCACCGTCCGCCATCCGGACTACGCGTTCCACCTCGCCACCAAAGTCGGCGTGGCCAGGGGTGTCAATGATATTGATCTTCACCCCCTTGTAGGGAAGCGAAATGTTCTTGCTCAGGATCGTAATCCCGCGCTCTCGCTCCAGATCGTTGCTGTCCAGGATTTGGCTGCCCTGGAGCTGTGAATCGCGAAACTGGCCGCTCTGCTTGAGGAGACAATCGACCAAAGAGGTCTTACCATGGTCGACGTGAGCGATGATAACAATATTACGTAAGTCGTTGCGGCGCATGCAGTTAGAAGGCTTTACTGTTCAGGTCAAGTGCTCGCCGATTCGGTCTCCAACCCAACCGTTAGTACGAGCAGCGTAATTAAAGCCTAATTTTGCACTAGCTTGCCAATTCTCGGGAGGAGGGTCGGCAACATTTCTTGCCAGATAGGGGTAATCAGCCAAATAAGATGCGGGCGTTTCGATTGTGAAGCTCTAGCAAATTCTCGCCGCTGGTAAATGCAGAGAGGCAAATCTGAGGCTTGAAGGTAGAATCTGCGGAGCCGAAAAGCGTAGGACCGATTGGAAGCTCCCGATTGGAACTTCGATGGGAACTTCGCTCGGAAACACCTGCCTGCCGCGCCTTGGTTCATCAATAATTCAACCTCTCAATGATTCCAAAACGCAGATACCCAAACGCAAACTACGATCTGGAGTGAGCTTTGATTGAGGTTAAGCAGCTTAAAAAGTCCTTCGCTGGGCGAGTCGCCGTTGATGGCATCGACTTCTCCATCGCTCGAGGAGAGACCTTCGGGTTCCTCGGACCCAACGGTGCGGGGAAGTCTACCACCATAGGCATGTTGATCGGCTTAGTTCGCCCCGATACGGGTTCCATTACGATTGCCGGTGGCAGCCCGAACTTGCCCAGCATCCGAGCCAAAATCGGTGTGGCCCCGCAGTCGCTTTCGCTTTACGACAATCTTTCCGCCGCCGACAACCTACGCTTCTTTGGTTCGATGTATCAACTAGCCGGCACCAAACTGCGAGAAAGAGTTCAATGGGCTTTGGACTTTGCTGGACTGGCGGATCGCAAAGATGACTGGGTCAAAACATTTTCCGGAGGCATGAAGCGGCGACTGAACATCGCTGTGGGCTTGATCCACGAGCCTGAAGTCCTGCTCTTGGACGAACCGACCGTGGGCGTTGATCCTCAATCGCGAAATCACATTCTGGAAAACGTCTGCCGACTGGCCAAAGATGGTCTCACGATCATCTACACTACACATTACATGGAAGAAGCCGAACGACTGTGCGATCGCATCGCCATTATCGATCATGGGCGTATCTTGGCCAACGAGAACATCGACGTGATGCTCGATAAGTTTGGCGGAACGAGTGTCGTGACGGCCGAGGTCATCGATCGACCTTCGGTAGTTGCTTTGCCCGGCGAGTTGAAGTCGAACTCGTTGCAGTTCTCTTCGGCTCAGCCGATCGAAGAGCTTTCGAAACTACAACACCAAGGCGTGAAGTTTGGGCAGATCAAGATCGACCAGCCTAACTTGGAAAGCGTCTTTCTTTCTCTCACCGGTAGGACACTACGAGACTAATGCGTTCCATCATTGCAATTGCACTTAAAGACATCCGGCTACTGCTGCGCGATCGGATGGCGGCATTTTTCGTTTTGGGCTTCCCGCTGTTGATGGGCCTATTCTTCGGACTGATGATGAATCCAGGCAGCGGCGGGAAGAAGTCCAAAATAAAAGTGGCCATCGTCGATCAGGATCAGTCCAAGTATTCAAAGCTGTTGCTACAAGCTCTTGAAAAGAACGAGAACATCGCTGTCGAAGTTGACCAAGCCGATGCGGCTCGCGCTAGCGTTCAATCGGGAAAGCGAGTCGCCATGTTGGTGATCCCCAAGGGCTTCGGCGAAACTGCGGGGATGTTCTGGGAAAAACAACCGGCCATTCAACTGGGTGTCGATCCATCGCGATCGGCCGAAGGCGGAATGTTGGAAGGTTTTATCATGGAGGCTGTTGGCGGCTTGGTCGGCAAGCGGATCACGAACCCAAGCGAGATATTAGGATCGACGGAGCAATGGAAAGAGGATGTTCGCAAGAGTCAGGATCTGAGCACGGAAAGAAAAAGTCTGCTACTGGCCTTCTTCGGAGAGTTCGATGGCTTCATCGATTCCCTAAGCAAGGTGCAAACCGATAGGGGTGAACAGGCCAGCGAGTCAACCGAAGGCGAGGTTGATTTTCGATTAGCGACAATCGAAAAATTGGATGTCACCGAGCACTTAGATCCCAGAAGTGTTCAAGGCCAAGTTCGGAAGATCAAGTCGCGGTGGGATATCAGCTTCCCGCAAGCTATGTTGTGGGGAGTTCTTGGTTGCGTATCTGGTTTTTCGATATCGATCGCAAAGGAACGAGAGGATGGGACACTTTTGAGATTGTGTGTTACGCCCATTCACCGTGGACAACTGCTGTGCGGAAAGGCTTTGGCCTGCTTTCTATCGGCGCTGGGTGTTATGGCAATCATGACCGCCATCGGCATGTTCCTTGGACTTAGGCCACTCAGCTTTCCCAAGCTGGGGCTAGCCGTGTTTTCTGTCGCCGTCTGTTTTGTGGGAATCATGATGGTCTTATCGACGCTCGGAAAAAGCGTTCAATCGGTCAGCGGTATTGGCTGGGCCAGCAACATGATCATGGCGATGATTGGTGGTTGCATGATTCCCATCATGTTCATGCCTGAATTTATTGCGACGATTAGTGTTCTCAGTCCTGTACGCTGGGCGTTGCAAAGTTTGGAAGGCGCGATTTGGCGCGACTTCACTTGGATGCAGCTTATCAATACCGCGTCAGTTCTCTGGGCCATTGGTATTGCCGGTCTGGTAATCTCTGTTGTCAAAAATCGCCGCTTAGAAGCCTAAACGCATAATCGAATCGCGCGCCGCTCAACCGCAATCGGCAACAGACTATCAACGACAAAGGGGCCGCGTTTTCACGCGACCCCTTTGCGGCGGGCTTTAAGAGTTTGTTGACTCTCCCAATTCCAGTAACTTAGTTGAGTTACCCGATTTGTTTCTTAGGACCTAGTACAGGACCTGAGCTCCGAAACTAAATCCATGGAAAGCGATCGTATCTGTAGAACGGATTGCTGTTCCACTTCCTGCATTGAGGAAGTTGGGACGCTGACGCGAGACAGTTGCGACACCTGGCATGAGCCAAGCTTCGTATCCTGCGTTCAAGCGGACGCTTGGCGTCACTTGGTAAATTCCGTTAGCTCCGAGTTCAACCAAACCTGCTACGTTGACATCATCGAAAGCATTGCGGAGTGCTGTGGCTCCATCATTGATGATCTGTACTTCACGACCGTTGAAGTTTGCATAGACGCCACCCTTGGCTTTGAAGCTGATCAGAGTGCGTAGGCTGGTGGGCATGTAAACATCGCCACCAATCTGCAAACCAACCATGTCGTTCTTGATATCATCGCGGTAGCGCGAGTTGATTGGAGCTGGTCCACCACCTGGACGAACCGAGAACAGTGAGTAGTTGTCTTCATAGCGTAGGTAGCGGAGACCAACCAAAGTTGAAATCGCGTCCCAAGCCCACCAGCGGCGGTTCATTTCGAAGCTATCCAAGTCCGAATTGAGCTGTTGGAAGTGTCGATTGGCACCGTTAAATCCATTAGCTAAGTTAGCCGGAAAGGCTGTGAAACGGCTGTTGACGTTTCCTGCTCCCGCAACGTCAGAGGTACGATTCCAACGGAACGGACCTGCGTATACGAATTCGTAGGCATTGACGCAATCGAACATCTTGCCGACTGTGTAACGACCGCCAAACTCGTAATCGGGATTGTCCATGAAGACATTTTGCGTCAAGCTGAATCGGCGACTGCCTTCGCGACGAAGCCACAGCGCGTCATAGTTGAAATACCAACTGATGTTACAGCTTGCGTCGGGACCGTACCCCAGCGAGCTCTCAGCGGCGCAGAGCTGCTGATAGGCTTCACCGGGCATATACGAAGCCGACTTTACGTTCGCGCCGCTTCGTGAGCCTCTGAAGACAGAGTCGACCACATTGGATTGAGCCCCGCTTCCTTTGCCTGCCTCGCCTAAGTTCATCACCGATGAACTTGCCGGTACCACTTGGGAATTTTGCGTTCCGTTGTAGCCAGCGTTC
>CAYWNG010000169.1:0-10880 GCA_964458685.1 uncultured Pirellulaceae bacterium | reverse complement strand
GGGGTCGGTCGCAAAGTCGAGTTCCTCTTTTTCAAGCAACTCTTCGGCGTGAGTAACATAGTAAGACTCGTCCGCTTCGTAAGCTTTTTCGAGGTCGTCCCGCTTTACTGTCACGGAAGCGACGCTGATGATCTCTATTCCTCGAATTTCAGAGTAGGTTTCAATCATTCTGCCAATTAGGCTTCCAATGTTCTCATGCTTTCGTTTAGGACGCATCATTTCAAGCGTCCCCTCGTCGTAGGTCATGAGCGGGACGCTCCCGCGTCGTTGTTCAGCAAGATCGACAAAAGTCGACCACGAGATGTTCTCAAGTACCATGCGCACTTCAGGTGGCTCGACGATCTTTTCGGTAGCAATGCTCATTTTCGCTCGCTCTACTCAATCGTTTCAACGTCAAATGCAAGCACGGACTCGCATGACAGGTCCCTCCTATCTTAATCGATGTTTGTCCGTCAAGCCACCAAGACGGGAACAACTAGAAAGCCTAAGATTACCGCCATCAAATCTCAAATGACCAATCGTTCAAGCCCGCATGCGCGGGATTACGCTTGGGGCATGTTTCGCAGTAATTTCCACCCAGTTGTTCGTATGCCCAACTCACTGCCTGCAGTGTCGAAGACCAAACCTGATTCGACTCGATGAAGATCTGCGCCTTGCCAATTTGCAAGTCGACGCCACAGTTTACGAGGACATCATTAAGCTGATTACGAACTCCGCATAGTGCGATCTTCTGCTCGCGAGCTTGGACCTTCTTTACGAAATCGCTCAGCAGATGAATGCAGACGGCATCTGGGTTGTGGACATACTTGGCGCGCAGAAGAATGATCTTTGCTCCTGTCGAGTCATCGTAAATCCTTTGGAGGATCTCCTCCAATTCACTCGATGCGCCGAAGAACATTTGGCCTTCGACGTTGTAGATGCGAAGTCGACTACAGCTTTTTTCTTCGGCGCGCTTTTCGCGAATGACATTTTGATCGCTGATGATCAGCTCGGTTGCTTCGATCTTAGCAGCCTTGGGAACGTAGAATACAAATGACAGAAACACACCGATCAGCACGCAGAACTCGACCGAAACCAAAACTGCGGACAGCGCCGTTGCAATCACGATCATCGCATCAAAACGCGTGGCCTTAAGATAGTAACGAACCGATTTGAGCTCAAACATCCGCGTGGCAGTCAGCAGCAGGATCGCCGCTAGAGCTGGTCGGGGAATGTGTTTAGCTAAAGGAGCTAAAGCGAGAACAACCAGTGCTACGGCTGCGGCAGAAAAGACACCGGACCATTGAGTCGCTGCGCCGGATTGATAGTTGATATAGGATCGAGTGAGCGATCCTGAGCCTGGAAAGCACTGAAAGAAGCTTCCGCCCAGATTGGCAAGTCCTTCGCTCAAGCATTGCTGGTTGATGTCCAACTTTTGACCGGTTCGTTGAGCGATCGATTTAGCCATCGCAATCGCCTCAAGTAGGCCGAGCATGGCGATCGCCAGGGCACTGCCTAGAAGCGAGTACATTTGTTGCCATTGCAAATGCGGCCACTGGAACGAGGGTAGCTCTCTCGGAATGTCTGAAACTAACTTCACTCCTTGAGAGCCATCCCAGCCAAATGCAAAGGCCATGCCCGCGGCGCCTGCGAGCGCTGTCAAGAGCTCGGGGATACCAAGATGCCAGCGTCGGTTTATTCTGCGAAGTCCGAGTGCCAGACCTAACGTGACTGTTCCTATCGCCACGGATCGCCACGAGACGTCACCGCCCTGAGTCATCGATTGCCAAAATCGCACAAGAAAGTGACTCGCACTACTTCCAACACTTTTGAGTCCCAGAAAATTCTTCAACTGATCCAGCACCAAAAGAACAGAGGCTCCTAACGTGAAGCCGATGATGACCGCGTGCGAGATGAATCGCGAGAGATCTCCCAGCCTCATGAGTGTAATGCCCGTTTGCACCAAACCTATCAAGAACGCCATCGTAATCGCGGCGCCTATCTTGTCCTCGGCTGGTATGACAGCTAGAGCACTCAGCAAGGCGATCGAAATAGCATTGGTGGGACCGTTGATCAGTTGCTTGGAAGAATCAAGCATTGCACCGATTGCGGTCATGACAATCGCAGTGTACAGACCGTACTGTTCGGGGACACCAAAGATCGTCGCATAGGCCATCGCTTGCGGCACAGCCACAGCGGCCACCGTCAAGCCCGCCATCAAGTCTCGACGAAACGAATTCCATGTGTAAGTACGCAGAGAATCGATAGCAGGGATAAATCGAAAAACTAATCCCAGTGTTTTCGACGAAGTTTGGGGATCAACCATTCAATAAAGATCGCTGGCTACGAGTGATCTAAAGAGGCTGGGTCTTGTGAGGTGACCTCTTTAGCTAGCCCAATGATAGTCCCAGTTCGACGCTTGGTCGATTACACAAGGCGAGAACTGCTACCTAATTTGACACTTCTCGCTGATCGCCTATAGATTGAGAACCGAATCCTATAGTCCTAAACACTTTTCGTTTGAGTTCGCACGAAATCGGGAGTGCGCCGCTCCTGCGAAGCTATTGTGTTCCACCGCAACACTCTCACAAGTAATGGTACGCTGCATTGGTTGCTTTTGAACGTAGCACAGCAGCCGGAAAAAAGCTCGGCAGGAGCCTCGCCCTCCCTGTATCGTCTGTATCGCGGGTAGAAATCTCTACCAACTAGGCTCAGCTTCAATCGAAGACCTTACTTTTTGCTCTTCAGGTAGAGGTAGACAGGGGCTCCAACAAGAATCAATACAATTCCGATTACGGCATCGCGAGTCTGTTCCATCAGCGTGTTCACTATCAACACGACGCAAAACAGAATGTACAAAATCGGAACGACTGGATAGCCCAGAGTTTTGTAGGGACGAGGAGCGTCCGGCATCTTGCGCCGCAGCACAAAAACGCCGCCAATCACCATCGCATAAAACACGAACTGCGCGAAAACGAGCATGTTGGTTAGTTGTTCAAAGGAACCGGAAAAGACTAGCACTGAGGACCATACACAGAATTGAATCAGTGAGACTGTTGGTACCTTTCGTACAGGGTCGATGTAGCCAGCCGATTTGAAGAACAGGCCATCACTAGCCATCGCACTGTAGATTCGCGATGAGGTAAGAATAGTTGAATTTGTACAGCCGACGGTCGTAATGACGATCAATATCGACATCGCATTTGCGCCCGTTGGCCCCATCACTCTTTGAATCACTTCAATGGCTACGACGTCGTTCTTGCCAATCTTCATCAGCTCATCCATGGGAATGATGTAGAGGTAAGCTGCATTCACTAACACATACAAGCCACCGATGATCAGAATTCCAAAAATAAGAATCCGTGGAATGTTCTTCTGCGGCTCGCGAATCTCATCGCCAACGAAGCCTACATTGATCCAGCCCTCGTAGGCCCAGAACGCAGCGAGCATAGTTACAAACATGACGCGGACAAAGCCCGCCGACTCTTTCATTTTTGCGGGTGGATATGTTGATGATTCGGTAGTTAGGTTCTGAAAGCTACCCTGGCTAGAAAAGAAGGCCACCACAATCGTCATTACCAAGCTAACCACCACAATCACGGTGATCACATTTCCAACACCACCACCCATGTGCACACCGCGACAGTTGATTAAGGTCAGCAAGACAATCAAGCCAACCGCAACCAACTTCACTCCAAGACTGTCGAACGGTTGAAACACACCCCACAAGCTAATCGACGCAATGTCGGGACTGACGTTGGGAATGTTGATCAGTTTCCCAAGTGACTGCGCAAAAACGCTAGCGATGGCCGCTGTGCTGGCAGTCTGGATACAGGCAAAGCTTGCCCACCCATAAGCGAAGGCAGTCTTCTCGCCAAAGATCTGCTTGAGATAGGCGTAGGGGCCACCGGAAACAGGCAACAGAATTGCAATCTCGGCAAGCGTTAGGACTCCCATCAAGGTCACCAACCCAGCCAGCAACCAGGCCCCCAGCAGAATCTCGGGCGACTCGCATTCCTGCGACATTCCAACCGCGTTTTTGTAAACGCCGGACCCGATGATCGAGGTGATGATAAGAGCGATGCCAGAAGAAATGCCGAAGTACTTTATAAGCTGGCTGGACTGCTCTTTCATGTGGCTTCTTTTCTGTTGGAAGGACGACTTGATTGAATGGTGGCAATGTGAGCTCTGGCGCGACGAGTGTTATTTCGCTGGCTTCGGTCGATGACTAAGCCATTGATGCAGAGCGTAGCCGAGTATTACTGCAAAGCTAATGAACAGGAACACGACCATCGTAATGTTAAGTCCACCTTGGATGATCTTGTCCCACTTGTCTTCTTTCCAGCCCGTAGACAGAATGCTCCAGAATCGCCCCGTCACCATTTGGTAACTGGCGCTAGCCGTCGTACATGTCACGAATGCAAGTGGGATTACTGTGATGAATATCCACTTGCGTCGCCCTTCTTGAACCAAGTAGGTTGAAACCATCGTTAAGGCAATTGCCGCAAGCAGTTGATTAGCGATGCCAAACATCGGCCAGATGGTATCGATCGATCCTGTCCAGATCAGTCCGCCCCATCCCAAAACAATAATCGCCGTGGAGATCAACACGCCCGGCATCCAGTCCATCTTCTCAAACGGCGCATGGATCTTGCCAAGCACCTCTTGCAGAAGGAAACGAGCGATTCGCGTTCCCGTATCGATGGTTGTCAAAATGAAGAGGGCTTCGAACATAATCGCGAAGTGATACCAATATTTGATCATCGAATTGATGTCGATGCTGCTGGAGACTCGACCAACGGCCGTGGTCAAGACTTGAGCCATTCCCACTGCCAGTGTTACTGCACCGCCAGTTCTTCCGCGCAATGATTCGCCTCCGACCTGTTGCTCGATCTCCGCGAGATGATCGTTGCTGGCTCCCATCGTCTCTAGCTTTTCTGCGAATTCAGCGGTCCGCGCGAGATCGATATTAATCGCCCAGTAATCGCCTTGAGGCAACGAAGCTGCCGAAAGTAGTGCGACGACTCCAACCAGGCCTTCCAGCAACATGCCTCCATAACCCAATCTGCGAACATGGCTTTCCAGAGCGACCATTTTGGGTGTTGTGCCCGATGAGACTAACGCATGAAAGCCCGAGATCGCTCCGCACATGATGCAGATAAAGACGAACGGAAAGATCGCTCCAGGAAAGTACGGGCCGCCGCCTCCAGCAAACAGCTCGTTCACTGCTGGTGCTTCCAACTTGGGATTGGCAATCAATAGTCCAACCACCAACAAACCGATGGTGCCAATCTTCAGAAAGCTGGATAGATAGTCACGCGGGCACAACAAGATCCAAACCGGAAGGACCGATGCAACGAAACCATATGCACAGATAGCAAGAATAGTACCTTCTCGGTTGAGCGAAAAAACAGACTCCCACGGCGAGCCCGGAATCCAATTGCCTGCGACCGTGGCTGCAAGGACAGCGATCGCACCAATCATCGACGCTTCGAAGACTCGCCCCTTGCGGATCTTGTACATGTACAGGCCAACAAGCAGAGCGATGGGGATGGTGCAGAAAATCGTAAACGTTCCCCAGCTACTGCCCTTCACTCGCTCGACACAGCCCTTTGGAAGTACCAGCGTCAAGTCGCCTGCCTTGAGCGAATCATTGGGAACAACAATTTCAAATGGCTCGCTTCGTTGCGCGGTGGCTCCGTTAGGATATTTGATCTCGGTGCCAGGAGCGATCTTGACGGTAGTTGCCGTGGTTGAGGCCGTGAACTCGATGGGAGCAGCGGATGTGTAGGTTGTCCCCGCGGCTAGCTTGATCTCCTCGCCGCCCAGCGCCTTGACAACTACCAACCCCAATCCCGAAAGCGCGATCACAACGATAAACAGAATTGATATGGCCGCCATCGTTCCAGGAAAGCCGCCCAGCATCTTGCGAATGATCTCCGCCAGCGACTTGCCGTCGTAGCGAACCGACACAGCCAAGACCATCATGTCTTGTACCGCCCCTGCCAAGCAGACTCCAACCACCAGCCATATCAAGCCAGGCATGTAACCAAACTGAATCGCAAGAACTGGACCAATCAATGGACCAGCTCCCGAGATTGCCGCAAAGTGATGGCCAAACAAAACCCAAGGATGAGTTGGATGATAGTTTTGACCGTCGTTCATCCGGACTGCAGGAGTTACGTTCGCATCGTTCAGCACTGCCACGCGTGCAGCGAGAAAGGCGCTGTAAAAGCGATACGCAATCGCCATTGTGGCTAAAGAAAGCAGCATGAGCGGCAGCGCGTGCACTTGTCGTCTCCAAGGTGGGATGTCTCGCCTGTTGGTTGGTTATCTCGCGGCGGCAGGTATTGTAACCTCCATCCCTGCCGAAGTGGCATAGCAGTTTGTAGAAACTAATCCATCACTTGAGCTGGTCGCACTATAATGGCCGCTACCCAACCCCAACTACTCACCGAAAGCAAACGAAGGCTTCGGTTAGTTTTTCAACTGTATTTCTGAGCAAGGATACTTCGATGCACACATTATTCTCAGGTGCCAGGACTTTATTGATGAATTTGATGAAGTGGGCTCTCTTGGCTTTAGTCATCCACTGCCACATTTCCATCGTCAGCGCGCAGGAACTTTCAAAACTCGCTCCAACGGTTCAAGATGCTACGAAGCAGACGATAACACAATTGCTGACCGTTCAGGCCGAAGCTTGGAACGCAGGGAATCTTGAGAAGTTCATGGAGACGTACTGGAAGTCCGACAAGCTCACCTTCTCATCGGGCGGCAATACGACTCGCGGCTGGCAAGCGACTCTGGATCGCTACAAAAAGAACTACTCGACTCGCGAAAAGATGGGAGTCCTCCACTTCGACGAACTGGATGTAACGATCATCGAGTCGCAGACGGCATTGGTGCTCGGCAACTGGCATTTGCGATTTGCCGATGGAAACAAAGCTGATGGCAATTTCTCACTGGTTGTAACCAAGATTGATAACGCCTGGAAGATTATTCATGATCATTCTTCAATAGTGAAAGATCCCAAGTCGAACGAATCGCAGTAGATCCGCAGCAGATCGTTGCTGCTACTCGACTAACATGACGCCATTCATGACCATCCAGTGACCAGGGAACGTACAAAGGTACGGATATCGCCCTGGCTTGTCTGGAGCTTTGAAGTGGATCGTTTGCTTCTGCTCGGGTAACACGATGTCGGTGTAAACGATGACGTCACTCGAGTCGGGTACATAGTGCTTGGCATAGGCTTCAGGGCTGGAGATCATGCGATTGGCTTGCTCGCCGATGCTGGCAAGCTTGTCGGGTTGAAGCAAGACCCAATTATGTGGAACGACATCGGGGTTACTGAGTGTGAGCGCGATCGCTTGTCCTGCTTTCACGCGAAGTTCCGTTTGTTGATAGGTCAAGTTCTTGCCCGTAAGGACTTCGATAGCTTGTTCATTCTCTGCAATGGGCTTCAGCCAAGGGTTCTTCTTTGTCGCGGCCGAGATCGCCATGTCGACCAAGATCGGATGCGCGGCAATATGCTTTTCAATGGGCCGAAAGGTCGCGTAGTTGGTGTAGTCGCTGTCGAGCTTATGCACGGTAAGCAGCAAGTCGTGACCATCGCCCGCAGGACTTGTGCTTGCCAATGAACCCTTGGCGTTCACGTGGGTACGCAAGTGAAATTGATTGACTGGCTGTATATCTGGGATTTCGTAGAACAGAGTGTGATCGTTAATGATGGCGACTTGAGTAATCACCAACGGGTCGTGTCCTTCAACTCCGGGGTGTGATGGCGAGTACTCCGAAGATCCGTAGGCACCACTGTAGCGATAGTTCCAAGCTTGAGCGAAATGGTTTTGCGAATCCTTGACGACTTGTGGATCGACCGGTTCGGCGAATTTTACCAATACTCCGTTGCGATGTACGTGAAAAGCGATTGGCTGTTGAAAAGGCCCCCCAGTGTATCGAACGCGTTGGAAGCAACCGTCGTCAACCGTGTAAGCGCCCCACCCTTGCATGCCACTGACATAGAACTGACCATCTGCTTTGTTGAAGCGACCCCGATGAACGCTCGATAGAAAATCGCCGGCCATTGGGACAAGTCCGCCTTGAAGTTGCCCATCAACTTGGTCGATCATGACCGTAAACCAACTGCCCGCACCGAATGAAAGGTGTAACAACTGCCCAGTGAGTTTTCCCCAAGTTCCCGCAGGCACGACAGCTTGTCCACCGCTGGAGTTGTCTAAGCCTCGCGGCAGATAGACAAGCGGCAGTTCTGGAGCTTGGCCATTCTTCGGGCCGCGATATCCGAAATGTAATGGTTGATCGGTCGAACGGTCTGCGGCCTTTGTTACAGCACAGATCATCGACGCCGGTGTCCATTCTCCTTCGGAACATGGCAGCGTAATTGTGCCGTCGGGCAGCACGCCCAGTCCATCTGGATTGCGAAAGCCTGTTGCAATCAGATCAGCTCGACTACCATCGGGTGAAATTCGTACCAAGCCTTGATTGCCAGTCGCCGTGTAGAAGTTGCCTTTGCTGTCTCGCTGCAATCCACAAATGTAATCATGGCCCGCTGGCGAAGTCTCGAATGCTTTGCTGAAGCACTCATAGAAATCGGCTTCATTGTCGCCATTCAAATCCTTCAAGCGAACCAATTGATCTCGACACTGAACAAAAATTCCATCGCTGTCGATCCACAAGTCCAGCGGATGATGCAGGCCAGCAGCAAACCGCTTCCACTTAGCTTGAGTCGATCCCTCACTCAGTCCAGAGACATGCCAAACATCGCCTTGCATCGTACACACCAAGGCTGATCCATCCGGCAGGAAGTCGTGACCGCCTAAGAACATCAATGACTTCCAAGGATTGTCATAAGGCAATCCAATGGTATCCACAGCAAAAGGTCGCTGAGTACTCTGCTCGATGGTTGTCGACAAAACTTGCGGCCACTGTTCAGCTCCACCACGCAACACTTTGTCGCGGAGCGGGTGTTGTGAAGCTGGAGCGACCAGACTGGTGAGTTGTCCGTTTTCAATTCGCGGAGCATCCCAGAAAGTTTGTCCATCGATCTCGTAGACAAAGATGACTTCGCTACCAAGACGATAAAGCCCCTGATAACGGCCCGATTTTGGTTGTGACAATTCCTTGGAGAGATTCACTGGCTTACCAATGGGCTTTAGTCCATCGATAAATCCATGGCGAAAACTGGAAAAGCCAACAAAGCCACCTTGCCATGCTGATCGGTAGCTCAAGGTATCAATATCGAAGCAACAAGACAGCTCACCGCTAGACCCAAGTTGAAGGCAGATGCCACGAGTCACTGACAATTTGCCATCGCGGAAGACACCAGCCTGAATCGAACCCAACACGGTTTGATTCCATCGATCGTCCTCCCAAGATTTTTCATTCTGGTTGCCCCAATGACCTTGATTGCCGCCATCTAATCCGGGGAATTGAGACAACAACATTGGTGCCGGCCGCGTTCGAAAGAACTCAGCCTGCTTCGTATAGAAATCGTAGATGCGATCACGGTTGACTTTGGCAGTGTGATTGGGCCATCTCGCTGGATCGATCGGAGCGTTGACGATTGGAAAGCTGGCCGGCCCGTGCTGATGCGAACTTTTGGCAACGTCGAATTGCAATGTTGTAACAGAGCGATTGCTCTTCAGCTCAAGCAAAAATGCGATCAGGTCAAGCTGCTGCTGTCCAGTCATTTGCGACATTAAGGCTGACGGCATCGGCGTACTGCCCTGGTTGAGTTCCTCAATGTCGGCTTCGTCGAGTTCAACGTTTTTTCCTTTGGTGATCTCTTGAAGTATCACCTTTCCCGCTGGGGATTCCAGCTTGAATCCCGAGTGAACTGCGCCATCGACGGTTAACGCTTGCCATAGCCGATACTTGGCATCGATCTCGCGAGCCGGCCACAACAGCGATTCGACAATGTGTTCGTCGCTGCGACTTGTCAGTGCTTGTCGCAGGTCGGGGCCAACTTGACCTCCCAGCGTTTTTCCGTTCGCATCGCTCAGTTGATGACAGGAGATACATGCAGTTTGATCGCTTCCGAACACTGCTGCGCCGCGGTCAGCAGACCCTCGCTGCTTGGCGCTGACTAACAACTTACGCACCAATTCGGGATCGTAGTTAGCTGGTTGAGTGTTGGATGATTGAAGCTTGCTCTTGGCAATTAGGTCAGGCTTCAAATCGTGAAGCCCGTTCAAGTTTTCCAAGAGTGATTCTCGCGCGTCTAATTCCGGCCGGTGATCGATGATGCCTACCGGGCCTTGATATCCAGAATCGAGCAACGTTTGCAGCATGGCCTTTTCATGCTTGCCTTTTCCCAATCCTAGGATCTTTGGATTGGCCGTATCGTTCATACCATTGATGTTCACACACAAAAGGTATGGAAGCATCAGCTTTAAGGCATGCTCCCATCGGGCGATATGTTCGTGGCCATGGTGGAAGTTGTAGACAATCCCCACATGGTCATAACCTTTCTCTCGCAGTTTTTGGCAGACGGCAACCATATTCTCGGGCTCACCATCCCAGCCCATGTGGTTGTAAAGTCCCAGCGGGCATTTCATCTGCTGAGTGCGTTTGGCCAGCGGTTCCAGACGTTCGGCTGCTCGTGTTACCTTCGTTGCCGCGTCTCCGCCTGGATCGCCGATGATCTGCCAAATCTGCGGATGCAAGTCGTATTTTTCGAACAGCGCGAAGGCGCTTTCTTGCTGAGCCCAAAAGGCAAAGAACTCGATGCCATACTTCTTATACTGTAGGATCTCATCTTCAAACGTCGGAATGTGCTCGTCGCGCCAATCATAAGCACAGCGTTTCACACCCAGTTCGACAAGCATCTGCGCTCGCTGTTCCGGTGTTCGTCGCTTGGCATCAAACGGAACGATACACCAGGC
>CAYWNG010000168.1:2442-10884 GCA_964458685.1 uncultured Pirellulaceae bacterium | reverse complement strand
AATGTGCCGACTCGAGCTTCTACCTGACCGCTGGTTGTCGCTAGTGTCATTCGTCCTTCTTGAGGAACGTCCGAGCGGTAGCTAACCATGCGAGCCAGAGCTTTGATTCGTGAAAGAACTTGAGTGCTCTTGCCATCGGGAATTCTGGCGAGTTCGACCAATTGTCCTTGAACTCGCCAACGCAAAGTGATGGTGTTATCCGACAGTTCCAAATGGACATCGCTTGCACCCACCAGTGCTGCACCGGCCATCAACCGATCGAGTACGGAAGTTGCATAACTTTCCGACGCGGGGTTGAGCGTAGCGAAGCCGAAGTTGGGTAGCGATTCATTCACAACTGAGTTTGCCAATCGGCTGCTAGAACTTGCGAGACTTCGAATTGGTAGCTGAGTCACCGTTGGATGGTTGCGGTGGCGGCAGCTCTTCGGCTTTTTTCGAATCTGCGTTCTCTAGGATGGACTGGGTGCCTGGAGCTACCGAATCATTTGACGCTGGTGCCGGAGTTGTTGTTGATGCGGGTGCTGTTGTTGGCGTTGGTGTGCCGTTATTTGAGAGAATCGTTGCAGGTTGATTGGACTGTTGTGGACGCGCTAAAGTCGGTCCAGTCTGAGCCGAGGGACTAGGTTGGCTTGCAGTTGGTTGACCAACGGAAACAACGATCGCTCCATCCGGCAAAACCATTCCTGGCCGCAGGTCATTGGAACCCAAAGCTGCGCTTGATTGAGCCGAAGTGTTGGGTTGCGGAACTTGCGGCTGTGTCGCTTGGTATTGGGACGGTGGAACTTGCGACGGTGGGTATTGCGACGAACGAACGTTTGGAACGGGCTGTACTACAGCAACACGAGCGGCGGAGTAGGGCACTGGTGCTACGGATGGAACCAAGACGGGCACAGCTACCACGGTCGTTGATCGCGCGTAACCGTATACAGGTCGAGGCGTTGCTACAATCGCAGGCCCAACGGGACCGACTCCAGGAACGCGGACGTAGCCGGGGCCAGGGAAGACTCCTGGAACAGGAACCGGTGGCATGGGTGGCCGAAATGCGCCAGGCCCCATCCGACCAAAGGGTCCTTGAGCCTGTACAGAGCTTCCTTGGGAAATCAAACTGAGCAACAGAAAACCGGCAATCAGAGCACGCATAATCCACTCCTTCGCAATCATATTGACGAACTAGGCTCGGCGACACTGGTTTCTATCGTAGTATCTAGGGGTGTAAAGGCAAATCCCTGCAAGCGGCTCGGGCGTTGAACCTTGTCGAATTGTTCCAGCGTACGTAAAATAGGACTCCCTTGGCGGTAAGTATCACACCTGAGGAATGGCATGCCCGGCGAAGTATTCGGCCGAAAATGCAGCAGCCTTCCTAAATGTTCACAAATTGGGGAATTTAGAATGCGTCGATTTAGTCTATTAGTTTTGGCCTTGAGTGTTTCGATTGTTGGATGTAAGCCACCGGCCGACGAAAAGGTCGAAAAACCAAAGGCCAAGCCCAAGACCAGCATCATTACAGAAGACCCAGGAGCTAACGCAGCAGCACCTGCTGCTGACGAAAAGAAGCCTGCTGAAGGCGCAGCTCCTTCAGAACCAGCCGCTCCGACAACTCCACCTGCCGAAGGCACCGATCCAAAGGCATCGACTGAAGGCGGCGCTGCAGTTCGCTTCGTGGCAGACAAGAAGCTTGAAGTACCAGCGATGATGTGCCCCTACGGATGCTATCCAACAGTCGAGAAGGCGTTGGCTAAGGTACCGGGCGTAAAGGGCGTTCAACTGGCTAAGCAACCAGAAGGAACTCCTGAAGGCGAGATCGCTTTGAAGGTTGTCGAATTGCAGTTGAGCGAAGGTTTCGACATGAATGCTGCAATCGCTGCATTGAAGAAGGCCAGCTTTGACGCCAGCGAAGCCAACTAAGCTCGGCTAAGAAGCTCACTGAATCCAAGAAGAACGGCACGCATTAGCGTGCCGTTTTTTATTGGAGTGCTCAACGATCCATGGCCACTTTGAATTTACTCTTGGACTTTTTGAAAACGCATTGGAACCCAAAGCGATTCTCCGCCCGCTTCGAACAGCACCGACATCTTGCTATCTGAGGTTGCTGCGATCTCCTGCGGCAATATCACTTCAGCATCGACACCTGTGGGACCGACTGGCCGTAGACGAGCATCTAGTTCGATGTTCGACTCGGCGCTATCCGAAGGATTCAAGATCTTGCCTTTGAGCGTAACGTTGTAGTTCTCTCGAACCAGTTCTGGCAACCCTGGCATTTGTATCGAGGCGCGACCGCGAATCGATCCATCTTTACGCTGTCGCAAGACAATCTCGGATGGCAATGACTTCGGCTTGCTAGACTTAATCACACGAAGAGGTACATTGCCTAAGAACTTGTAGGCAACATCACGGATTTCCAAAGAGGCTGATTGTTCGAAGTCTTCATCGCTAATCACAAGATCGAAGTAAGCGGTTGCTTTGGTATCGGAAGTGGGAACAAATCGCCAACCAGCAAATTCGCTGGAGTTAACTCGAAAGAGTAACTTTCGGAAATCGATCTCAGGAAAGTTGAGCGTTGCCTTGGTTTCGAAAGTGTAGTGTCCGGCTTTGCCGACATTAAACTCACTCTTCTCTAGGGTCACTAATTCTTGTGTCGAGCCTTGGATCGTGACAACAATGCGAGAGCGACTAGCCGGATCTTCAAGAATGAATCGGTTCTCAAAAGGTCCTTGCTTTCTTGGCGACTTCAAGCTGAACCTAAACGGTGTCGCAGTGCCAGGCTTTAAGCTTAGCACTTTAGTAATCGCTTCCAGACTTGAATCAGACGGCTTTAGCGTGTGGAATCTCAAGTCCTGCTTCGATTTTGAAGCAATGTTTAGCTCAACCAAATAATCACTCCCACTGACGATCCGACCGAGATCAACAATCAAGCCGTTTTTGATGTCAGCGAGATCGTGGTCGGAAGTTACGTCGGGCTTTTGTGTCAGCCTAGAATCTACGGATGGAATGGAATCTCGTTCCTCGAAAGAGCCAAATGGGTCTGAGCTTTGAGCGTGTGCAAGTTCGATTGTGGAGATCTGCAGAAATGCACAGAAAGTGGTGAGAAGAACTCCCTGCTTAGAAAGAGAACGCATAGCGAATCATCCTCAAAAGGTAGTTGAGATTTTTTGTGCGGGCAAAGAGGTAACCACTGATTCGTTACCAACATCACAATTAGTTTATAAGGGGTTCGCTATCAGGTTGCAAGAAAATTCACGCCAAAACGCATGCCATCAAGCACGCGGTGTGAGCTTTCGTGCAAGCTCTTTGGGAGATCCTGGGAGGTCCTTTGCTTGGTCGCGATTTCTTTGGATAGGAAGCGGCTAGACCCTTGTAGCCCCGCGCCAGAGAATTGGTCAAAGGATCTTGGGGATAAACGTGAACCTGTCGAGCGATAGTTGCCAAGAGCGTAGGAATACGTTCCTGAGGCAACAAATCTATCCTTAGCATTGCTACAATGCCTATCGCCTTGAAGCGTCGTAAAGGCATGTGGCGGAATTTCAAATAGCGCTCGGTTATTCTCAAACACCAAGGTAGTCCATGATGCAAATGCTGAAGAAGCTATACCTTTATGGGCTGATCAATGTGTTGGTATTTGGAGTTGGATTGTCGAGTTCTGCATGGAGCCAGACAGCGTCCAACCTGAAATCGGACCTGAGTTACATTCCATCCAGTACTCTCTTTGCGATAAGTCTAAACCCTGCTGAACTATCGGCAAAGAAAGAATCGAAACCGTTGATAGAGTTGCTGAACTCCTTCACGAAGGATGCCTTTCAAGGAGTCAAGACAGAGCAACTTGGCAACGTTGTCGTCATGATCTTGCCAACTAGTGTTTACAGGCGGCAATCGAATGTCGTTATTCGCTTATCGCCGACAAGTGAGGCGGATGTAGATTCGATAAAAAATCTGGTGACAAAGGCAAATCTTCAGATTGCCCAACCTGATCCGAAGACGCTTCTGCTCAGCAAATCAGATGTGGCCCTCTATCACTGCCAACTTGCAGGAGTTAATGGAGCGAAGAACTGTTCATGGGCAGAGATATGGAATGCCGGCTCAGCTCGTGATGTTGTATTCATGGCTGCGCCTAGCCTAGCTCTAACAAGCAGCATAGAAGTTAAGGATTTCTTTCAAGGCTTGAAGGATGCAGACCCAAGAAGGTTTATTCATTCCAATTCATTGGAGTATTGCGAGTGGGTCGTTGGGACCGTTGCTGTGCAGGATGAGGTTCAAGTAACGCTCCTAGCTCAGGCAGTAAACGGTAAATATGCCGAATCACTTGTTGGAGATTCCCGAAGCGTTTTATCAATGTTACGGGGGATCATTTTCCAGAGTCAAGATGCCTTGCTGGTTGACTCGGAGGCTGTGAAAAATCCTATCGTTAAGTATCTCCACGAATTGGAGTCGATGCTTGAAGATACCAAAATCGCTCAAAGCAACGCTCAAGTTCGTTTTTCGATGATATCCAAGAACGGACTTACGGCTCGGTTAGCGAGTATGTCAGGATCAAGCTCGAAGGCAATTGCAAATGCTCCATCTCGCCGACGTAGTGCTAATACCCTGAAGCAACTTGGTTTGGCGATGCTGAACTACGAATCGGCCTACAAGAGGCTTCCGGCAGCGATGCAAATTGGTCCGATGGATGTTCCTCGCAGTTGGCGCGTTACCCTTTTGCCATACTTGGAGAAGACAGCGTTGTTTGAAAAGTATCAAATGGCAGAGAGTTGGGACTCTCCAGCTAATGCAGAAATTCTCAAACAAATGCCAGAAGTCTTTGGAGACCCCGCGACCAGCGAAACAGGTTTTCGAGTTTTCATCTCGCCAGTAAAAGCGGCAGGTGGAGCACTCTTCAGCTCGGAGCCAGCCAAAAGCGGTCCGAAGTTCGCGGAGATAACTGACGGTACATCGAATACGATCTGTATTGTCGAATCCGTCAACACTGTGCCATGGACAAAACCGGAAGGAATTCTCTTCGATCCTTCTGGAGAGCCGCTTCAAGTAAGCGACATCAACCCGAAAGGGTTCAATGTGGTCTTTGTCGATTGTTCTGTGCGATTCATTCCACCGAACATTGCCCCCGAGATCTTGAAAGGCATAATCTCGAAAAACGGAGGCGAGGCCATCTTCACAGGCAACCTTAAGGAAGCCAGATAGCATTGCTTTAACCGCAATGGTTTGTTGCCAGCTTTTCGAATCGAATGGTATCCCTTTAACTTTTCCAAAACATCGATTCTTGAGGGCCTTGATAGACCACCTTCATGTCGGGCGTCGCGAATTTCGTCTCGCCCGCATGCAGCGACTCAACTCCACCAATCACCATTCCTGATGTCAACAAGGTTCGTTCGACGGGATAGCGTGTTGATCCGTTGACGATCATCTGTTCGACGTTGTAGGAAAGCGGATTAAAGAAGTCGGCCGTGGTTGCGCCGTGTCCAGGCATAGGTAACATCATTTGGCAACCAACGATCTCTCCTGTGTCGGCACGCATGCCAGCGTAGTTGAAATCTTGAATGCCAGTCAGAAAAATGGCTGTGTGGAATCCGTCGAGATGTTCAATAAAGTATCCGATCGTGTTTGGTAGAGCTCGTTTCGCCCATGCGATGCTCAGCCGATCGGACGGATAGCCGGTGTCCACTGGAAGATTGTGGCTACGGCTTAAGGCTGAAAGGAATAGCTTTGTCGTAATATCGCGCGGAGCCAACATGTCCCACAGTTTGTCACCCTTGACGGCGTGAACCGAACTGATGCCGACCTCTCCGCCTTTGCGTCGTTCCGACATGCACTGAGCGGTTTCCAATGCGTGAAAATCGTAGCTATCGACACCGCCATACGCTACGCAAACGCTTTCGCGAAGCGGCACATTCAGAGGCAATTCCAGCGAAGGCAGTCGCCAAGTTACCGGCAGGGAAGATCCAGCATAAAAAGGAAAGTTCAATCGCTTAGAATCGGAAACCATCTCTTTGCACTCAGCCCAGTCAGTCGAAAGATGCTTGTCATTGAATACAGGCACACTGCGACCGCTAGACTCAAAGACCTTGACGATCTCTTTAAACCACTTGTAGCGGGGATAGAGCGTTTGTCCTTTTTCATTGCGAGGGTATTTTCCGTGCTCGCCAATAATGACTACGCCATCGACGGCCAGTTTCGATCCGCCCAGTGTCAGAGCTTCAGCGATCGACGAAACTTGATTGAGTCCATACTTGGCGATACGAGCCTTGCCAATATCGTTCTCCTCGAACTGATCGATATAGACTGAGGCGACGTCGCAAGCTGGGTCACGCCACTTTCCGCCCATCATGTAGCCGATGGAAAAGCGATCTAGGAAATGCTGTGAGTGCGAGTGGGTGAATACGGTCGTTCCTAAAAAGGCAATCTTCTTGCGAGCTTGATTTGCTTTTCCCAAGAGGCTTGGAATTGCACAACTTGCCAAAAGTGCGCTAGTGAACTGTCGTCGCTGGATCATCGTGTTAGCCTTCCCAACTGGAGCCATTCCAAAGAATCATACGTTCAATCATCTGCCGAACATCCTTCGAAAACTCGCCAAACAGATGTTCGCCCTTTTCTGCACTCGCCAAGTTTGGCCAACCAATGTGACCTGGAACTGTGCGATCTTTTGTAATCCATGCTCGCGAGGCTGGTCGAAAGGGATTGCCGGGTTCGACAGGCTGCGCCGCTGCGTAGTCTCCGACCAGATGCGGTGCGATGCGAAGGATCATCGACGTTTCCCATTCGCAAGCATGCCCCATTTCTTGTTGATAAAGGCTGGGCATGGTTTGATGCGGCTGAGCTCCCAAGGACCAGTAGGTGCTGAACAGCAGTAACAGATTATTGCGATCGCGATACTTTTGTCGCAGCTCGAATGTGGCTTGTTTGCCAGGAACATCATTGCCGCCATGACCATTGATCAAGAAAATGCGGTTGAATCCATGGAAGATAAAGTTGTCGACCAGTCCCACAAGAAGATCGAGATAACACCGCGGCTCGGCGGATAACGTACCAGCAAAGTCCATGTGGTGGTGCGAGTTTCCTAGCCACATCAGCGGTGCAAACAGCGCTCGATCGCGCATTTCAAGCTCGACGCGTCGAACGATCTCGCCAAGGAGCATACTGTCAGTGAACAGTGGTAAGTGATGGCCATGCTGTTCGAGCGCTGCAATGGGGATGATTATCGGAGTATTCTTGGGAAGCCCGGCAACTGCGGGCCATGTCATTTCTTGCAATAGCATCGTGTTGACTCTAGACTTCGTGTTCTTCCAGTTGAGGACTCTTGAAATTGATTCGGGTGAATTGCAATGCTAGACGACAAAACAACAGCCAACGCAAAGCCATGGATATGGCAGTGGTTGGTCAGCGGTCTCTTGCTTCTAGCAACGATGATCAACTACATGGATCGCCAAACGCTTTCGAATCTTTCGGTTCGAATTACGGATCATTTTCAGCTTGAAGAAAAACAGTATGGTCACTTGGAGACCGTCTTTGGAATCTCTTTTGCTATAGGTTCGCTAGTGTTTGGCACACTCGCCGATCGGATCTCCGTGCGGCTTTTGTATCCAGCAGTTTTGGTGGGTTGGTCTGCGGTGGGGTTTATTACAGGCTTGACGCAAGGCTTTTGGTCGCTGTTCATTTGTCGGGCTCTACTGGGATTCTTCGAATCAGGTCACTGGCCCTGCGCGCTGATTGTAACACAATCGGTCCTGTCTCGCAGCGATCGAGCGATGGGAAACAGCCTACTACAGAGCGGCGCTTCGCTGGGGGCCATTATTACACCGCTGATCATTGGTCAGATGGTGACTGGCAAGACCGATCCCAACGTTTGGCGAATGCCTTTCTTTGTGATCGGCGCTGTAGGGGTTGTTTGGGCAATTGCATGGCTGCTCACGATTCGAAGCGGCGATCTGCCGAGCCCTACTGAACGGGCTAAGCGTCAGCCCGGCGAATCCAACCAGCATTGGCTAGCTTATCTTGTGGTCGATCGTCGGTTCTGGGCACTGGTGGCAATGATCATTTCGATCAATACCAGTTGGCAGTTGGTGCGAGCTTGGCTGCCCAAGTTTTTGGAAAAAGGGCGAGGCTATGCTGAGATCGACGCCTTGCATTTCAATTCAGTCTTTTATTTTGCTACCGATGTGGGATGCATTCTGGCTGGAGTCGTCGCACTGTGGTTGGCTCGTATGGGTTTACGAGTTCATAACAGTCGCGTAATTGTCTATTTGGGATGTAGCTTGCTAGCTGCGCTAACGACTGTAGCCGCTTCGCTACCGCAAGGATGGCCACTACTAGGCGTTTTATTATTCATCGGCGCTGGATTGCTTGGGGTGTTTCCATGCTTTTACACGTTCAGCCAAGAGATTCCGAAATCGATGATGGGGCGAATGGCAGGAATACTATCTTGCATTGGTTGGTTAGCATCGTCACCCATGCACA
>CAYWNG010000168.1:0-2432 GCA_964458685.1 uncultured Pirellulaceae bacterium | reverse complement strand
GATAAGACTGGCTCGTACGATCAAGGCCTGGCTCTCGTCGGTTGGAGTCCGCTCGTGGGCTTTGTGCTCTTCTGGTTGATCTGGCCGAAAGCGAAAGAGGAAGAGGTTGTCGCTGAGTCGATTTGAGATGGCAGTATCTTTTCAAAGGTCAAGCCGAGATTCGATTCTATCTCAAGTGAAAAATGCCTCCAGTTAGTTAAGGCAGTGTAGCCACTTCGCCTCGATCGCGAGTGCCGATCGCGCTCCATGTGGGCATGTCGATGTTCTCGGAAATCGTCGTCACGTGTCCGTCGGCGAAGACCGCTTGAATCACACCGCTATGGTAAGAACTATAGCCAAGCTCGATGTCTTCGATGAAGGCTGTGGCTGCGTTCTTCCACGAGTTAATCTTGACTGCTGTAGATCCCAAGCCCTCGGAGACTTCGTTGCTGCCCATTCCAGGAGAACCAATCGTATAGTGATCGATGATTTGTGGATTGCCCGTAAAGTCTGGGCCTGAGATTTGGGTGAGGAAAAGAGCTTCGCCTACCAGCATCGTGTTGCTGAGTCCATCAGTAATGCTCGAATCTCGATTTCGCGAGTTGAGATACAGTACGCCGTCTAGCTGTAGACCACCGATCAAGGTCCCAGGTCCAGTCTCTCGACCTGTCAAACCCGACGCGCAGGCGAGATAGTTGCAGGGACGACGGCCAGCTACAACTTGTTCGAACTCTTCGGGGGCATTTCCCGAGGGGCAGCGAAAGACAGGAAGCTTTGTTTGTAGACTCGTTGAGTTCGGTGGTACGTCCCAAGCTTGGTGAATATCAATCTGTTGGTACAGGTTATCCTGCTCGAGATACGAGAGAATTTGACCGCTCCAAAAGAATCGATGACCAAGGATTGTCTTGGGCGACTGAAAGGCACCCGACGGAAACCTCCCGTACGCATCTAAGTGATTCATCATCGCCAAGCCTTGTTGCTTAAGGTTGTTGGCGCACTGCAATCGTCTGGCCGCTTCCCGAGCAGCCTGAACCGCCGGCAGCAACAGGCCGACGAGAATACCGATGATGGCGATCACCACTAGAAGCTCTACCAACGTAAAACCAGATCTGACTTGCCATAGATCACGACCCGCTTGAACGGGTGATGATTTAGTAGCCCGAGTCATGATAGCCCCTTTGCAGAATTCGCTGAGCGTTAGACAAGGTAGTGAAAAGTTGATCGTTGCCGCTTAAAGACTAAGTCGAGCTTCAACGCCTCAAGATACCAAATTCAGAGTTGACTTGAAAATGATTTCCTACCGGTTTCTAGAGTTGTCCGTTTCTACTTTTATCTACCTGCCGCGGCGCATCAAGAATAGACCGGCAATAGTCAATAATCCGCCGAGAATTTGAGCCATGACCATCTGCTCACCCAACGCCAACCAGCCACCGATCACAGCTACCAAGGTCACTACGTTTTGGAAAACCGAAGCGTGTGAAGCACCCACCATCCGCACTCCCGCGTTCCAAGTCGCATAGGCAATACCGGTTGAGAAGACTCCCGAGTAGATCACCGCGAAAAGATAGGCAGGCGAGGATAATCGCTCGACAGCCTGCGGCAGTCCTTTCATCGCGATCAGCACATGAATCGGAACAGTCAGCCACGAACTGATCATCGCCAACTGTAGCGGTGTGAGCGAGGTCATGATTGTGCGACTTACGACCGTGGCGCTGGCCCAGAAGATCGTTGCCAGCAGCATCAGCATATTGCCTACAAAATACTCACTACTCAGATTGACTTCGCGACTGCTTTGCGTGGTGACGATGACTGTTCCGAAAAAGGTAATCACCAAGCCAATCCAGGTGATCTGCGGCAATCGTTCTCGGAAGATTCCGAAGGACAAAAGGGCCGTCCACATTGGAAGCGAAGCTAGAATCAGCGCTACGTTGCCCGCTGTGGTCATCGGGATCGCATTGACGAACAACAATAGGTACAGCAACCCGTTGAGCAGCGAGAACAGGAGTACTCGGCTCCACGGAATCGGTGCCTTGGGGCGCGTCTCCGGCCAAACGAGGACTTCAATCACTGACAAAACAGTCAACGTCGTGAGTGCTAGAATCAGTCGCAGTGCGTTAAACGAAAAAAGATCGTTGCCGCTATCCACATGCTTGAAGACCAAGATGTTGATGCCCCAAACAACTGCCGTCAGCAGCAAGACGCTATCAGCAAGCCACAACTTAGGCTGCGGCTTGTCGGTTGGAACTGTTGGATCGTCGGTCACGCTGGTCGTCCTAGAGAATTGAAACCACAGTTGTCCAAGCTGTGGTACAGCCTCCTGCATGTTTCTCAAGTGTTCTCAATATACCCGCATGCCCAGGACCTTCTACCCCCTGGTGCCGCGGGGTTGCTGGTGCGCGGGCGTCCCGCCCGCAGGATAAAACAGCAACAGTCGGCCTCAATTCGTTTAACGG
>CAYWNG010000167.1:0-10982 GCA_964458685.1 uncultured Pirellulaceae bacterium | reverse complement strand
TCCAATGACCGACGATTGAGGTGTTTTTCGTTTGTCTCTGCACATTCTCTGGGGGATGGGTCATCCCAAGCGGTATCTCTAGTCGTTCGCCGGGCTGAAGCGTCTGATCACGCCAAAGTGCCGTAAAGCCCACTGAACCACCACTACGAAACGGAGAGTTGATCCAGTCGATGTTGATCAGTCGCTCGACCCATGCGGAGTCGGGGGCAAGATACGCCTGGAGCCAAAGCTCGGGCTGTTGCTCCCGCGGTTGCCATTTCAGAGCTGCCATGACTGACGCGCTGGGTTTGCCAAAGAAGCTTCCAATTTTTACTCTCACATCTCCTGCCGGGATATCGAGCTCTAAAGGCAACGGAATGGGTTCGCGTAGCTTCAACAATGTCGCGCCGACTTGATGATTGAGACCAGGAAGTTTGAAAAACTCGCTCCCTTCGACCGGAGGTAGTGTGAGTGATACGTCTCGAGCCGTATATCCTTCCTCGTCAAACTGGTTAAAACCTCGAGCTTGTCCATTGGCGATCAGGTAACGAGCACTGACTTTGCTGTTTGGCGGTCGGCTCCAATACCAGCGAGTATTCAGTTGCTGCATACTCGGTGCAGGCTGGGAAATACTTCCCCCACGCATCCCGATTACTCGGGTCTTTGACCTGAATAATCAGGCTTTCACGCGTTTCGGGGAATAGTGTCACAACAATCTCAGGTGTCAGGAAAAAAACTCGTGTCCAAAAGGCTAAACACAACCTTCCCAAGATTCTGACACAAAAATGGGCTGCCAGCGAGAATCAGGCCTGAAAGGCAACGCTGTGAAAGCGTTTTTTGAACCTCAAGGCACTAGTTTTGACGTTGCGATTCTCAGTGTGCCACGACGCTCCGTCGTCGTTCTTCCATATCGGGCTTCAGTGTGCCACGACGCTCCGTCGGCGTTCTTCCATATCGGGCTTCAGTGTGCCACGACGCTCCGTCGTCGCTCTTCCTCCGGCTTGAAGGCCCATCAGTTGGCACTTTGTTTTTCTTCTCGCAAGTTATGTACACAGCCCTGGAGCAGGCTAACGACGGCTAGCGACTGCGGTTCAACGGGCAGACTACTTGCGCTTGGATTGAAGAATTCTTGAAAGAGCTTCGCGTGTAAGCGAGTCCTTTGTGCCCGGCGACGAAAACTCGATGATCGAGACAGTGTTGCCGTCGTTGGGTGTATCCACCGATTCGACCAACTTTACAATCTCATCGATTAGGTATGTTGGAGCCGACACAACCAATAGATTCGAGTCAACATCGATACCAATCGAAAGTAGTCCTTGATATTCTGGGTTGCTCGCCGTCGCGGCTAAGTTCTGGTTGTAGCCAAAGCTACCTCGCGGACTCGCTGCGGTACTACTTGAGAAGATACGATCATTGATGCTCAGCAGGTCGCGGTACACCTCTTTCACCATCGTGGCAACCTCTTCTGCCTTGCGATGCTTAAAGCGGTAGACTCTTTGCTGCCTAGCCAGTCGATCGTCCGAGTTAACGGGCTGATCCAGGACTTCAACAAGCTGTCGAACCCGTTTCAGTTGAAGCTCAGATGCATTGCGAATTAAAATGCGATTGGTGCGCAAATCAGGATCCAGCTTCATTTGTTGAGGGCGCTTAGCTAGCTTCGGGATGGCACTCGCCGCCGCAGTTGGCGGGACAAGTGGCTTGTCTTCCTGCAGCAACTCTTCCAACTGACGCTTGATGACATTCGCTTGAGCATGCTTCAGAGCGATGACCGAAACACTGCTGGGCTCGGGTAACAAGCCTTCCAACAACTTGCGAGCCGTCTCCGCGGCGACTGCATCGCGTGAAAGAATCATGACCTCGCCATTGTCCCCTTCGATCAAGCGAACAGGCGCTTGACTCGGTTGCTTGGGGTCTTGTTGAGCTGTCTTCTGTTGATCTCTATCAACGGTACTTGAGATCAATCGAATGTTGGGATTGGAAAGTTGAGTCACATCTTTCTTGCGTTGTGCAGAGTCCTTAACTTCTTTGGCGGGAACATCACTTGTAGGTGGAGTTGCTGGAGCATTAGTTGATTCAGGCGCTGCATCCGCGATCGGTTCGACAATCAGCGGTGCGTCGCTCAATTCGCTCCAAACACGCTGTAGACGAGTGGAAACTTCTTTCAGCGGCGCACCGTTGAGCGAAATGACTTGCATGTTACTGTTAGCGGTCGAATCTAGGTCGCTACTTCCTAGCGATTTAAGGAACTGCTGAACCTCTTTCACCTCTTCTTCGCTGGCCCACAACAATAGTCGCTTGTGATCGGGATCAGCTTCGACTTGAAAAGTTCCATCGCTGGCAACACCCGGAGCGGCCGGTGGTCGTTGTGGATTCTTCAAGACCAGTTGTATCGCGGTCACAGCATACTCAGCATCAATGCTTCCCAGCGGCAGAACTGTCGCGCTGCGTCGCTTCGCGCGAAAGCTATCGATCACTTGAGCGATGGTCAATTGGTCTTCGGCTGAAGCAAACGCGATAATTCGGTTGTATGCCGCTTCGTACTGAAAGCGAGCATCTTTGCCGAGATTGCCTTGCTCCTGCAAAGATGCCAACAAAATCGTAATCGCCTTTGGATCAAATCCTTCTACGTCGTGCAACTTCACGCGACTGAGCGTGGACCAGGTGGATTCAGTGTCGGGAAGCGGTTTGTCGATCGCTTCGATTGCTTGACGAACGATTTCAATCTTATTCGGCGGTGCGTTGCATAGAATGCTGTTCTCTTTGTCGTTAATCGTGAGGAACACATCTACCTTTTTGTCTTTGATCAACTCTTTAGCGCCGGTGCCCATCTGTTTGATTGCTTCGGCCTTGAACTTAGCTTGCTCGATATCCAACTGTGTTTGAGTGCTTGGTGCGGGACTTGCATCGGGTAGCCCCAACAATTGCCGCACCTTTGCAACGACATCATCTGCTCGTCGGTGCTTCAGTTTGAATTCGGCGACTCGCTCACGCCTTGCATCCTCGTGTTCCGCGCGAACCAGCAAGCGATGCATCTCTCGCAAGTTGATCACAGCGTCCATAGCCTCCAAACGATTGGAGCTTCGCATTGCGGAAAGCGTACCGTAAGGGCTCACCAGCGGCTTGAATTCCTCGACCGCTTCATCAGCAATCATCCAGTCCAACGTGAAAGAGACTCGCGCAAAGGTGTGTGGTCGCAAAGTCTCAAGTTGATCGGCGTCGACTCGCGGCACTAAGGTAATGTCCAGTTCCTTCAGCGGAACAACTCGCAGCACTTCCCCTCGCTTTAGCAAGGTAAAGCCACGAGCCAATAACTGCATGTTGATCAGATCCTCAGCTTCTTCTAAGGTGTAAGGCTGAGTGCTGTGCAGACTGAATTCTCCTTCCGGAAGTGATTGCCAGTCGAGATTCATTTTCAATTGCTCAGCTAGCCATTGCAGCGCAGGCAGCCACTTATGGTCTCGAAACAGCAGATGCACATAGCCTGCTGGTGCGGGTTCAAGCTTGGCATCATCGTCGTGTCCAAGCTGTTTACCAGCGGGGTGCTTTACAGAGGTCGTCGATTCCTCGGGGACAGTCACCGTGTCGGACGGCGAGACAGTCGAGTCCGACTGTGATGTTGGCGCAGCCGTCGATGGCGAGGTTGTCGATGGCGAGGTTGTCGCGGCAGGCGTTGTTTCTTGAGCCCAACAGGACACGCATAGGAGGGCGAAAATAGTGCCCAGACAATAACTCAAGCAATTCCATGCAAACAAAGAGTGCGCGTTGGCTCTGCGCCAAAAGCGTAGCGAGTCCATAATGACTTCCTAAGTTCTGCAAGGTGGGAGGCGGGCAAATTGCAAGCTGCCAAGCAAAGGCGGGACCGCACGTGGGGGGCGGTGGAATTGAGCAGCTTCAAATTTGGGGTAGGGGTCGATTTGGCTGTTGGGGCATTTCGCGAGCAGTGCGCTCTCGCGTCTTCCCTACAAACCAAATCTAACGAGCGGGTAATGTAGTTGGAATCCGAGCAAAAATCAAGCTCCACTAGTCAATGCGGGTGGGGCGCACCAGCGATGTTTGTCTAGCCTCCGACTTCACGTCTCAATTTCGCTGCCAAGCGAATAGACTTCGAAATCGAACAAAAACGATGTTGACCAGACTTAGCGAATAGCCCACCACATACAGCAACGTAAACATCGTAAGGACTCCGCCCATCAGTCCTCCAAACTTCCAATTAGCAATGGCAAAGATCGTGGTGGAACCTGCTTGATCCGACTTCAAAAAATCGTTGGCCTTGTTGGCGACGTTTTCAATACTTGCTGGCGAAACGCTCACCTCAGCAAATTCCTCACCGGTCCCTTGGTCCTCACCGGTCCCTTGGATACGCAGAAAACCTTCGCCGTCCACATGAACGTATTTATTAGTGTCGCGCCCATACTTCCGCTGCCGCTGACTGCCACCTTCGCGTTCTCGAAAGCTGACTTCCGTCACTTGCTGAACCCGCTGGACTTTGAATGGGACGACAAAGAACACGCAGGTACGTGCGGTACAGGCAACTCCTGCTTCCCCACTAGCTCCAACTTCCCCGCGCTGAAAAGTCAACCAAGTCGAAGGAGCCACAAACGTTACCGCGCCAGGAAAGACCACACAAATCAGAAACACGATGACGTGCTGTAAGAGCACTTCACCAAGCTTGGGACGCTTTCCTGAAATCTGCATAGTTGAAGTGATCCAGCGGTTTGTTCGTATAGTCGAGTTGAGCGATTGCTTCTTTGTGGTTGCTTCTGCGATTGTTAATGACGAGGGATACCGCAAGCCTGTCGAAACGAAACAGGAAAATCCGAAATTTGGATACTTCCTATGAAATTGAAGGAATTTGTCGCTCTTCCGAAGGCCTGTGATACGCCCCCTCACTTGTCCACGACTCCTAAATTTGCTGAACTTGCGGAGATCCGACTTCGGCAAGCGTGAATAGGTCCGAAATGGCTTTGGGGGAAGGGATTTGACCCGCTACAATAGAACGGAATTGGAACTGCCTTTTCGACTGAGCTAAAATGAATAGGTGGCCCTACAGAACCATCCCGCCTAAAGATGCATCCCACCAATGTTAAGCCGATCTAGATTCCATTTGGTTGTCATTGCTACTTTCGCCGCTTGCTGGCTGACTCAAGCGGTCCATGCCTTCCAAGCTTCTGGAGACATGAATCAGCAGGTTCGTTCCTTGCTTTCGAATCGCTGTTTCGCTTGTCATGGCCCGGATTCCGCCAAGCGCGAGGGCGGCTTTAGGTTTGATGCTAGGGATTCGTATCTGGCCAACGCCGACTCGGGTAAGCCGCCCGTGGTTGTCGGAAAGGTGGCGGAAAGCGAAATGTGGTCGCGGATCTCTACCGACGATGCCGACCTACGCATGCCACCACCTTCGTTCGGAGCTGCACTAACGGCCAAAGAAAAGGAGCTCGTGCAGAAGTGGATCGAATCAGGCGCTGAATTGCCGCCTCACTGGTCTTTCGTCGCTCCTCAAAAGGCTCCCGTGCCCAATCTTGAAAAGACGCTGACTCAACTGCCTAAGGACTCTCGATCGATCGCTGCGTCTCAATCGATCGCTGCGAATTGGAATCAAACTATCGATCGCTTTGTGCTTCAAGCCATGACGCAACGCGGATTCCATCCCTCGCCAGAAGCTAAACGCTACGAGCTACTGCGACGAGTCAGTCTAGACCTAACCGGGTTACCACCGACTCAATCCGAAGTTCTGGCCTTCGAAGCAGATACATCGCCTCAGGCCTACGAGCGTCAAGTCGATCGCCTGTTGGCCTCGCCTGCCTTTGGTGAGAACTGGGCGCGCAAGTGGTTGGACTTGGCTCGCTACGCGGACTCAGCCGGGTATGCGGACGATCCCGATCGAACCATTTGGGCCTATCGCGACTGGGTCATCCGAGCAATCAATGACAACATGCCGATCGATCAGTTCACTATCGAGCAAATTGCGGGCGACCTGCTTCCCAATCCAACCAACGATCAACTAACCGCGACGGCCTTCCATCGCAATACGCTGACCAACAACGAAGGCGGAACGAATGACGAAGAGTTCCGTAACGTAGCCATCGTTGATCGAGTCAACACAACGATGGCTGTATGGATGGGGCTGACGATGAGCTGCGCGCAGTGTCACAGTCACAAGTATGATCCGCTATCTCAAGCCGAGTATTTCCAGTTGTTCGCGATCTTCAATCAATCGCAAGACGCTGATCGTCGCGATGAAAGTCCGTTGATTGAGCTTTACACCGAGGCTCAGCAACAACAGTTGGAGTCTTGGCGGAAGCGATTGGCGGAGATTGAAACTCAGTTGAGCGTACCAAGCGATAGCCCAGAGCTTGCCGCCTGGGAAGCGTCGATCCAAGCCCCAGATTGGCAGCGTCTGGCTCCCGTCAAGTTTCATTCTGCCAAGCAAAGCGACTCAGTCACTCGCGATGACAAAAGCGTGCTGGTCAAGCCAGTTGCCAAACTGGTTCAGGCCGACACACAAACAGTGGAGCTTAAACTACAGGACTCGGCTCAACCACTTCAGGCCATCGCGATTCGAACTTTGCCCGATGCCAGTATCGCAGGCGGCGGAGCAGGTCTGGGCAACGGAAACTTCGTCTTAACCGACGTTCATGCTGAACTGATTCCTAAAGCAGACTCCATTCCCACATCCAAATTTGTACGCATCGAACTGAAAGGCAAAGAGAAGATTCTCTCGTTGGCTGAGGTCCAAGTATTCGCCGGAGATGCGAATGTGGCGGCTGAAGGCAAGGCTTCGCAAAGCAGCACTTCGTACGATGCACCAGCATCGCTGGCCATCGATGGCAACACCAACGGAGATTTTCAAGCTAAGTCGACCACGCATACTGAAACTCAAGAATCGCCGTGGTGGGAAGTCGAGCTACCGGAAGCCAGTGTGATTAACAAACTTGCCATCTGGGTTCGCACCGACAACGGCTTACAAACGCGTTGTGACGGCATGGAAGTAGTTTGCCTGGACGCGAATCGCAAAGAGATTTTTCGGCAAACGATCAAGAAGGCCAAGGACACTCAGACCGTCGATGTGAACTCGACCAAGAAGATCAAGCTGGTATCGGCTTACGCGGCTTACTCGCAATCTGGCTTCGATGCGGCAAAGGCAATTGACGAAGACAACAAGAGTGGATGGGCCGTCGGAGGCCAGATCAACCAGTCACATTTGCTGTCGCTGATTCCAGAATCGCCGATCGACACTGCAGGCTACGAGACACTTAAAGTTGTCTTAGCTCATAACTCGCCTCACCAAGATCATATTCTCGCCAGCTATGCCATCGAAGTTAGCTACGTTCCTTCGACTCGCGATTGGGTCGCGCTAAGCGAAAACGCAAGGAAGATTCACGAGACTCCGCTTGAGAAACGAACTGCCGAACAACAGCGAGAACTGGCCAACTTCTTCGCTGGGAATTTTGCAGCGAGTACTGCTGAGCTGCGCAAAGAACGCATCAACCTACAACAGCAGATCGCGAAATCCAAACCAGCGACCAGCGTACCCATCATGCGAGAATTAGCCGAGAATCAACGTCGCAAGACCTTTATCCAACTCCGCGGCGACTACAAGTCCTTGGGAGAAGAAGTTGGCCCAGGCACTCCGGCTGTTTTCCACCAAAGCGAATCGAAGAATGGACGGCTTGATCGGATGGATCTAGCTAAGTGGTTGGTCGATCCAAGAAATCCGCTTACCGCGCGAGTCTGGGTGAATCGGATGTGGGAATCACTTTTTGGGCTTGGAATCGTTCGAACCAGCGAAGAGTTCGGAACGCAAGGCGACGCGCCAACGCATCCGGAGTTGCTGGATTGGTTAGCGGTGGACTTCGTCGAAAGTGGTTGGGACTTTAAAGCGATGCTTCGCAAGTTGGTCACTAGTCAAGTCTATCGACAAACTTCGATGGTTTCCCCCGAGCTGCTTTCACAGGATCGAGACAACCTTTGGTTAGCTCGAGGCCCTCGAGTTCGACTGAGCGCCGAGATGATTCGCGACCAAGCTCTAGCAAGTTCAGGTGTTTTGAGCAGCGCTATGTTCGGCGTACCTGTTCAGCCGCCTCAGCCCAATCTCGGTTTGACCGCAGCCTTTGGCGGTACGACAGACTGGACAACCAGCCAAGGCGAAGATCGTTTTCGCCGTGCTATCTATACGAAGTGGCGTCGATCGAGTCCCTATCCGGCGATGGCTACCTTCGACGCGCCTAGTCGCGAAGTTTGCATCTTGAAGCGCGACGTTACCAACACTCCGCTTCAAGCCTTGGTGACTTTGAATGATCCCGTGTTCATCGAAGCCGCTCAAGCCTTAGCTCGACGGGTTGTCATTTACGAATCGCCAACCGGTTCTGATGCTCAAAAGCTCGACTCCATCTTCCAGTACGCAACTAATCGTAGCCCAACCGCCTCTGAGCAAGCTGCGCTACTCGAACTACTTACCGCCAGTCGCCAACATCTCAAGGATCGCGCCGAGGATGCCAAGCGACTAGCCACCGAGCCGTTAGGAGCGTTGCCACCAGAGGCTAATGCGGTTGATTTGGCTGCATGGACGGCCGTTTGTAATGTTGTGATGAATCTGGATGAAGTACTGATGAAGCGTTAGAGAATCGTCAAGCGATCGAAACGCTGTTGATTCGATCCAACCCGCTGCGTTTGCGAGGGATTCTTCCGCTAGACTACTTAAAAGAACAAACCAACAAAAGAAAATCGAAGATAAAGAACCAGCCATGAATCCAATCCTCGAAAACTTGCAACTGCGAACGCGTCGTTACTTTCTCAAAGAGTCAGCGATGGGGCTCGGCGCGTTGGCAATCAACAGCATGCTGTCCGAGGGCGCTCGCGCGGACACCGATGCTGGTGCGATCCAGCTCGGCAAGCCGCACTTCACTCCCAAAGCCAAGCGAGTCATCTATCTGCACATGACCGGATCGCCGCCGAACTTGGACCTTTTCGACTACAAGCCTGAATTGGTTCGACGGACTGGTGAAGACTGTCCCAAGACTTTTCTTGAAGGCAAAGAGTTCGCGTTCACTTCCGGCACACCGACGCTACTTGGAACACCGCAGAAGTTCCAACAGGTAGGGCAGGGCGGTACATGGATGTCCGCGGCAATACCCAAGTTGCACGAAGTGGCCGACCACATGTGCTTGGTCCATTCGATGCACACCGAGCAGTTCAATCACGCGCCTGCCGAGCTGTTGATCTATACCGGATCGCCTCGCGCAGGGCGACCATCCTTAGGTTCTTGGGCCGCGTATGGACTGGGGACCGAGAACGCGAACTTGCCCGCGTTTGTAGTGTTGATCTCCAGTGGCGTTCAACCCAACGGCGGAAAGAGTTCCTACGGCAGCGGCTTCCTTCCGAGCGTCTATCAAGGCGTCCAATGTCGCTCGAAGGGCGATCCCGTTTTGTTCGTCTCCAACCCGCCAGGGATGGATGCCGATCTACGACGCAAGACCTTGGATGCACTTGGCAAGCTGAACCAATTGCAAGTCGAAGAGATGGGACATCCTGAAACGCAGACTCGGATCTCGCAATATGAACTAGCTTTCCGCATGCAAACCAGCGTACCCGAAGTGATGGACATCAGCCGCGAGCCGCAATACGTGCTCGAAGACTACGGTGCCAAACCCGGGGAGAGCAGTTTGGCGAACAACTGTCTGTTGGCTCGCCGCTTAGTCGAGTCTGGCGTGCGTTTTGTGCAGTTGTTCGACTGGGGATGGGACTTCCATGGAACAGGTGCCCTCGAAGGCATCGACGATGGTCTGACTCGCAAGTGTGCGACGATGGACAAGCCTGTTGCAGCGTTGATTCGAGATCTTCATTCTCGCGGGCTGCTCGACGAAACGCTGATCGTCTGGGGTGGTGAATTTGGTCGAACTCCGTTTCGCGAGGGACGGACAGCGAAGAGCAATATTCTTGGTCGCGATCATTATCCAGATTGCTTCACCATGTGGATGGCTGGTGGTGGAACCAAAGGCGGAGTCAACTACGGACAAACCGACGAGCTTGGATTTGGCGTCGTAGAGAATCCTGTCCACGTGCACGATCTTCAAGCCACCATCCTGCATCTCTTAGGCTTTGACCACACCAAGCTCACCTACCGCTTCCAAGGCCGCGACTATCGCTTAACCGACGTCCACGGCAACGTTGTCCAAGCGCTACTTGCCTAGGCACAGAAGTTACGAAGTGCTCGCAGAGTCGTGGGTTTCAGCAGTAGGGTGGGTTGAGGTACGAACCCCACCAAGCCCCTTCTCGATCCACGATGATTGGACACGGATTGCACGGATGACACGGATGACACGGATGACACGGATGACACGGTAAAATTCAATCGCTTCGCGGTGAAATCGGTTTTAGTCGCGGATGCGACGAAAGTTAATAGCCTGGGACGCCAGTCCCAGGAGTGGCAATGCGAACCATGTCGAGTCGCGAAGCGACGGCATTTTCTGTCTTTTGATATACTGCAGTTGCTAGTCACGGGCCAGTCTGCCCATAACCCGTAGCAAGATCCTTTGAGCAGGGCTCTTTTGTGATGATTCATTCTGAAGCAAAGCCTTACGAAGTTTGGTCGAGCCAAGCGGGTTGCGTTAAGAGTATGATCTTGAGTATTGCAGCGCCCCTTCTAGTTCTTTTTCCAACTAGTTGCTTCTCCCAGTCCATTCTTGATTCAGTCGCTAACGAGAAGTTGATCGCCTTGGCCGAGGCTGGAGCATCACGCTGTCTTGAAAATGATGCTAGCTTGCCCAAACGTAGAGTTGTGTTGACTGAATTTACCTACATTTCAGTTGGTGATGAAGAGACAATGCAGGTTCAGGGAACACAGATTTACATCAATGACGAAAAGTCCAAGTTTCGAAGAATCAAGAGTTTTGGAGTCAGGGATGATGACGAATTCGAGTACGACTCGCTATGGATCGGAGGGAACCGTTGGGTGTTTGATGAAACTCAAAAATGGGTTCCGGTCTACAAAGAATCTGCTGTCAATA
>CAYWNG010000166.1:0-11014 GCA_964458685.1 uncultured Pirellulaceae bacterium | reverse complement strand
TGGGCGGCAGTCAATCCATCGTTGCGAGTTGCAGTAAAGACGCCTTGGAGAATCATCGAATCGATCATTGTCGTTTTAGTCTTGTCGGGCTGGTTCTTCGGAGTTTTCCGAAGTTTAGACAAACGAGGCGCGCTATCGTGGGCCCAATTCAGTTATCTAGATATGTGTATTGGTATCGGTGTAGTTCTGTTCTCTTATTGGCTTTGCATCCGACGAGTTGCCGATGATCGCTGCGGGAAAGTGGAATCACGCTCAGTTGCCCTGTTAAAACGATGGCTCGATTACTGGGACGCATGGAGGGGCGTTTCCAGTAAATCCTTTTTAAGTCGGAACTCGGCACAAAACTGGCTGGACTGGCACACAATTGGGTTGCCCTATATCGGAGGGATTAGTGTTGTCCTTGTCATGATCATCCTCCTCTTCGTAGGAATGCTCATCTTTGGCAATCGCGACCTGAGCCATTGCCTTAACGAAATGCAACGAGCTATTAGCTCTGTGTTTTTGTTGCAGATTATCTTCGCTGGCCTGTGGGGGCTTCTCGCACCTCAACTGAGACTTTCAGGGACAACATCGCAGCAACTTGAAGAGAATTCGGAGATCAATCGCGCTAGTTCCGGATTAATCGAAAGCTTCCGAGCTTGCATGCCCATCTCCGACCGAGAGTTTGCGCAATCGATCCTTCGCGTCGTCGTTACCTGTGTTGTGGCAATGTCAGCGTTATTCGGCCTAGCCTGGAGTGGCTGTTGGATCATCAGCTTGGCAACGAATACGCCACTACAGCTCGCCGATCAGCAGTTGGGAGCATTGCCATGGCTTATCCTAGGCGGATTAGTTGGAACATGGACTGCGATGACTAGCGGGCTTATGGCGAGTTTTTTCGTCGGCCAGGAGAAGTCGAGGATCTTTGCTGGAGTAATCGGTCTGGTTGCAGCCCAGATATTGGCGGGCATTTTTCTATGGCCGACCACGATTGTGATCGCAGTAACCGTCGCCGTGTTGATGATTGCAACGCTGGCCTACAGTGTCAAAAAATATGGAGTGAAATCGATTGCGACTTCATGTGTTGGAGCAGTTGGCTTGGTTGCAATTGCTCTGGTTTTGCGGCCTAAATTTGAAGATCAAGCCCTCGCAGGACTGCTGGTCGCCATAATTGCAACTTTAGCAGTGATTCCGATTCGCGGATTAGAGTTCGCAGTTGCGAAATCACGTCGCCATTAAAAGCAGAAAGCCGCACCCAGACAAATGCCCCTATCGTCTGAGTGCGGCCACGGTCAGTGACCGTCTGCAAGAAATATATCGTCCGAAATAGTGGTTGGGAATCTGTTTCACCACCAATTGGCGCATTGAGGCCACGGCAACTAGAACTAGTTTCGCTCTATGAGCTAACTTGGCTTTTGCAACTGCTCCATTAGAAATTGCACTAGTGCAAGGCCTCTAACTGGACCTGGCCATACGGTCGTTCTGGGGCTCGAAGCCTTGGTTTCACTCTCATCTTTTCCAATGAAAAGAACCTTAGTTCGCGAGTTTGCGTCCGTGCAGCATTCCATTTTTTGGATTCGTTCTAAGGTGACTGCCTCGGATTCCAGTCCTATCACAAAGGTAGGTGGACTGTCTGAGCAATCACGAAAGTACTGGGAAGCGTCTTCGATAGTTTGGCATCGCTCGCAATATAGGCCGTAAGCTCGAATCAAATCGCGAAGCAAAATTCCGACTTGCGAACTGCTGGAGATCAGAATCACAGATGCTTGCCATTCTCCTTGCGGAACTGTTGCCAAATGTGGATGCCCCGCAAGCTTTTCCAGCTCGTCTGAGGATACCTCAATGATTTTTTGGAGGGATTCGATATTCGATCGATCTGCGTCGCGAAGCAGTTTGATGACAATGTTTATGCGATCGCGAATTTCTTTTCGCTGTTGCGCAGGAATGGTGGGGGCAAAGACCGATGGTACCGAAATCTGGGTAGGCCCGATCCCTGCCGCTCCAAGGGCGTTGGCTAATTCGGTAATCGTCCCAAAACCAAAGGCTTCCAAAAGTGTCCTGCGATACCTAACCGCAGATCGCAATCCGAGGTCCAACCGAGAGGCGACCAATTTGTTGGATGCGCCCGAAAGCAAGAGCTCGAGAATCGAGCGCTCTGTCTGCGTTAGCGATTCCAGGATTTTGGTTAAGGCACTGGTACTTTGTTCTAGCTTTCTGGATGATCGGTCAAAGGAATCTTGGACTGCAGCGACCAAGCGTTGCACTGAAGGCGGCTTGGAAATGATATCGATTACCGACTCCCGCATAGCTTCCACCGCTTGAGGAATCGTCACTTGACCAGAGAGAATGATCACTGGAATAGTCCAGTTTTTGCTGCGAATCCAACGCAGCAAGTCGATTCCAGAAAGCTTTTCAGACCCAAGTACGATATCGAGTATCAGTGTACCTTGGGGCTGCGAAGTGAATTGCTGGATGAACTCTTCGGCCGACTTGAAAACATGAATTGTTACGCCACGACTGCGCATAACGTTTGCAATGGACGAAGCGACTAACTCGTCGTCTTCGACCAGCAAAACGCTGTTCGAATGCAATTGATCCACGGAAAATCTTGTTGCTTAAGGATGCTTAGGGGCCTGTCTCGGGTTTCTTTTCGGGGGCATCGTGGGGGCAAAAGAAATGGACTGCATCCAAATTAACGTACAAGCGCAGGGAGTCAAGGTTGATATGCTTGGTGCCATGCAAATGATGCAACCTCGCCAATCAGTTGCTATCTCTCAAAGGCAGGTAGATACGGAACACCGAACCCTTTCCGGATTCGCTGGATAGCGATACCGTTCCCCCGAACTGCTTAACGATTCCATAAACAACCGCCAACTCGAGTCCGGTTCCGTCCCGATTGTCCGCGTAGAAGGGCTCCCAAATTCGTGCCTGTGTGTCAGCGTCGATTCCCTTACCATTGTCTTCGACCTCTAGAACCGCGACAGGTTGATCGCTCAACGCAGCATAATGGTCTAGCTTTAGGGTACGAATTGTTAAGACGCCTCCATCACTTAAACGCTTGCGAGCATTGATGGCGAGATTGAATAGAACCTGCTCGATTTGCTCGGAGTCGGCATGGATCGCAAAGGGGGTAGCATGAATTTCATGCCGAGTGGAAACTTTTGGCGACACTAATCGCTTCACAAGGTCCATTTTGGACTGGACTAACAAGTTCAGATCAACCGTTCGAGACTGAACAACCTGTTTTTTCCCGATGGCCAATAGCTGCTGCGTCATCGTGGTTGCTCGCTCGGTAGCCTTGTTGATGTCTTGCAGTAGCTCTCGCTGCGTTGCGTTTGCCGAGGGCATTTCGAACAGCAATCCCGAATTGATACAGACAACGGTGAGTAGATTATTGAGATCATGAGCAATCCCCGCTGCTAGTTGGCTTAACGACTCCATACGCTGGGATTGTAGAAGATTCTCTTCAAGTACTCTCTGCTTTGTTACGTCTCGGAGCATGAAAACGGTAGCATCCTCTGAACTTCCAGATCTCAGCTTTAATCGAGCCGTGTTCAGAATCACTCGCCGTAGATTGCCATTGTGCTGACGCAATAGAATTTCTGTGCCAGGCGACTTCGATTCATCTTGGGAAGCAAGATCCTTGGGTGAAACGGGTATTGTTGATTCGAGCGGCATGATTTGAAGCACTTGATCAATTGGCTTTTGAAGCACTTGGTCTGCGCTACTGCCGATGAGCAATTCTGCTGCTGGATTGATGTAGCTGACACACCATGAACTATCGCAGGCGATCACGGCATCGTTGATGCTTTGGAGTATAGTCGCAAGGAATTCGCGACTCTGTGCAAGCTGTCGATCAATTTTGGATCGATAGAGCGAGACTTCGACTACGATTCGTAGTTCCCTTTCCTCAAACGGCTTGAGAATATAGCCGTACGGTTCCGTGATTTTGGCTCTTTGCAAAGTGGACTCATCAGCATGCGCCGTGAGAAATACGATGGGAACCGGGCAATACGAACGGATTCGACTTGCCGCGGCAATCCCATCCAATTCTCCTTTGAGGCGAATGTCCATCAGCACGAGATCTGGTTGCTGTTCCAAACAGATCTTCACGGCTTGCTCTGCTTGATCCGCTTGGCCAACCACTTGGTAGCCCATCCTTTCAAGTCTGGCAGCAATATCTGCTGACACAATCAGCTCATCTTCAACGATCAACACCTTGGGAGCGGTCGTCGGAGGAGGATCAGTTTTCATGAGGGATCTCAATCATAAAAGTTGTACCCGCAGTATTGATCACTGAAAGCTGTCCGCCAATCTGACGGGTTAGCAAATGAACCAGTCTCAGACCGAGCGATTTTTCGCTTTCGATGTCAAAGTCCGTTGGCAGTCCCACTCCGTTATCGCTTACGGAAAGCAGAGTGGTTCCGCTGAGCGTTTTTCGCAGGTCGATCTGAATTTTTCCTTGGGCAGCACTAGTGTCATCCTCCCTGCCGCTGCCATCTGACGGGAACGCGTGCTTAAAGGCGTTCGCCGCCAATTCGCTGAGAATAAGGCCTATCGGTAGTGCCTGCTCAAGTCCTAATTGCAAATCGTCGACCAATCGAACGATATTCGCCTTCTCTGGTCCATAAGACTGAATCAGATTGGTGCAAAGCCGCTGAACATACTCACTCATATCGATCTTCGCCAACGATTCCGACTGGTACAGCATTTCGTGCACCAATGCCATCGCCCGAATTCTCCGTTGACTTTCTAGAGAGAATTGCTCGACCTGGTCATTCTTGAAGTCGAACGCTTGAAGACTCAGCAAGCTACTAATGACTTGCAAGTTGTTTTTGACTCGATGGTGAATTTCCTTGAGCATCGCCTCTTTCTCTTGAAGCGATACTGCCAGCAGCAACGAGGTTTGCTCGTGCTCCGTGATATCTGCCATCGTGCCGATAAGCCAAACTTCGTCAGATCCATCCACAATCGAAGTTCGGGAAGATCTTGTCGCGCATGTTTGTACCCATCTGCAACTACCGTCAGGCAAGAGTAAACGATGGTTGATCTTGACTGAACCTTCGGTGGGTGCCTCGTTAAGTTGATTCAGTATATCACCCACTTCGACAAGATCTTCGGGATGGATTCGCGATTCGAATTCTGCCTCGCCCACTTCGGCTCTATCAAACGCAAGGAGTTTTTGACTTCGCTCGTCTAGCGTAAATAAATGGGAATACGCACTGAACTTCCAGACTCCCAGGAGTGATGCTTCAATTGCTAAGTGCTGAACCTCTTCTAGTTCTCGAAGTGTAGCGCGGGATCGAAGTTGCTGGCTGATATCTCTAGCAAATACGGCAACTCCAAAGACGTCGCCTGAATCATCCTTCATTGGATTAAAGGTCGCCTGGTAGGACGTCCTCGTGCGACCACTATCACCATATTGCTGATCTACAACAAACCTCTTTCCTTGTAACGCTTTTTTCAAGTTGGCATAGGCAAGCTCGCGATCGCGGACTACCGAGATGTGGTCCAAGATACAGCTTCCGATGGAAATCTCTGTGCCATAGGCCTCTTTCATCCACTCAAAGTAATGGCGATTAAAGGTCAAATAGCAAAGGCTATTGTCTAAAGAAAAGACGGCCTCGCTGGTGCTCTCGATAATGGCTCGGAGTTGTCGCTTCGAATTGGCCAGTGATTCTTCTCGCTTGACTCTCTCGGTAATGTCGATCACAGCGCCAACTGTGCGCAGGGGCACCCGACCGTTTTCTGTCTCCTCGAAAATGGTCGTAGCTTGCGCCTCGCACCATATCAGTTGCCCGCTAGGATGTTTGAAACGATAGGTGTGTCGGAAATGGGATCTACCGTTGGGATTGTGTGAAAGATGAATGTCGTTGAGTACGGTTTCGCGATCATCTTCATGAACGTAATGCAGGAAATCGTAGGGGTCGTTTGAGTTCGCACCTAACCAACCATAGATCTTGAGAATCTCTGGTGATCGGTAGATTACGTTTGCTCGGTGGTCGTGATCAAAAATGCCGAAGTTGGTCAACTCGACCGCTTCACGCAAACGATTAACATAAGCCGAAACTTCTTGCTCGCGCTGAATCAATTTTCGAGATGTTTCGATCGCTTCATCTCTAGCTCGCATCAATTCCTTTTCTGTCCGCTTGCGAATCGAGATGTCGGTGATACTAACGCGAAGCAGTGTCTGAGATTCCGAGGGTAATCGAACCAACCTTGCTTCACAAGGAACTACAGAACCGTCAGGTTTAGCGAATTCGAATTCATGCAAGAAGGAATTGACCCCATTATTCACCTCGACTGTTGCAAGGAGGGCCTGCGGGGTAGACAGACTTTCTGGAAAGGCAATCAAAGCGAAGATACTCAGGGTCTTCATTTGTTCTTGGTTGCGCCCCAACAGAACTTCCGCGTTCCTATTGGCCGCGACAATATGATCTTGATCGAGATCGTAGACCAAGATAGCTTCCGGCGCCGCTTCCATTAGGACTCGGTGCTGTGTCTCACTCTGGCGAAGCGCATTTTCAACAGCTTGCCGCTTTTCGATCTCCTCTTGGAGCCAACGCTCGCGACTCTCGTAATACAACAGGTTAAAGTGCCGATTCTTGTACTGTTTGCGATCAAGCAGTTTAGTCAACAGTGGCTTAACGTATCCGAATATAGACCGTCTGCCAGGGAACTTGATAATGAAGGATGCACCGCGATCGATTGGAGTCCAGCTCAGGTCCAGGTAGGGAGGCATCCCAAACACTCGACTCGCACTGCGCATTCCCAAAGCAATCGCATCCCAAAGTGATTCAACTGCAGGCTCGTATCCTTCCCGCAATTTGATTTCAAATATAGCTTCTTTAGGTTCCGTCTTGATGATTTGCGTATTCAAGCAACGAAACATGCGGTTGATGATGTTTCCCTTGGGGCCAATTGCCCAGACGAATAGATTTATCGGCGAGAACCAGAATCCTCCAGCGGCCATCATGGACCGAAGGTAGGGCGAGTCGGAATAGTTCTCGCACAAATTTCGCCACTCAGAATCGGACAGAGCTTGTCGCGTATTGCGCAAGAACTGGAGATAATGCTCCCACGAGATGGAAGCCGCGACGTTCTCTAGATGTGCTAATGAGTGCGGCACACCGTGCATTAAGCTGCTGATAGGATGGTTACGGCGGACAAAGAAGTGCACTGTATGCGCAGTCGTTCGACAAGACACATCCAGCGATTCATTTGTCACGCTGACCATTGTAGAGCTGCTTAAATCTGACCAGACGAAGCGGACCTTGCTTGCCAAGCACAAACAAGTATCTTAACAGGTTCAGCGCGTTTAAGCAGTCCTAATCGAAACACCAAATCCGCGTGATACTATTGGTTGACAGTGAAGCCCCTCGTTGCCGCAGAATCATTTGATAAAGCGTCACTCAGCCAACAAGAATAGCTCACTGGACTAGAGCTAAGCAGCTCGTTTCAAGCTGGAAGACGTTTCCTCTGCGTGCACAGCTTCGCTGCGATTTCTCGCTCTTATCCACAGCTCGATGATTGCTCCCGTCAGCGTAACGCGCTCCGTTTCGCGGTAAATGGAGTCCGCGGGTAAGCCTTCCATCAATCGACGATGCGCCGCACCCAAGTTGTGGTAGGGTAAGCTCGGAAACAGATGATGCAATGCGTGATATCGAGTACCCACTGGTCCCCACAACTCAGTAATCCACCATCGGTGTGGATAGTTAACACTGTCCAAGAGTTGTTCCTCAAACGTTAACTCGCGTCCATCGCCAATCCAGCGGTGCGCTCCAAGCGTTCGAACGTTGTTCATGATCACAAGCGTCGTTGCCAGCAGGTAGCTTATCGGAATGGATGAACTAGGCAACCGACCGAAATACCACGCGGCAATTAGTCCGCAACACCAAGCAAAGCACAGAAGCTCCTGCACTTGCATCACCTTTCTGGACTCGGCACCAAAATCACCACGCAGATAAAAGATATCGATGATCATGCTACTAGCTCGCTTCTCTACCCAGACTCTAAAGCCCGGAATTAGCCAAGCTAACGGTGTCATCACAGCAAACCGCACAAAAGCGGCCACTGGGACAACTAATGCTGCCACTACAAAAAGCAAAAGGTTCGCGGGATGGCGATGGCTCAGATCTAAGTACTCACCATCTCGCTCAGTTCCATAATGCTTGCGCCGATGATGGTCGATATGTGGATAGTAGAGGAACGATGGAACCAAGAGAGGTATGCCGCACAGCGCATTCCAGGCAAAACGAAACGCCTTAAAGCCTTCCTCTGGTAGATGCACCAATTCATGAATGAACATCACCGAGCGCATGTAGCAGATGGCTGTAAGTGCAAATAGCGCAACACAAATCGCACCTGAAGCCGCGTTTGACTCTAACCATTCGGGTCGGAAGTAGTCCCAGCGACGGAGTACGGTGAAACTTACATGACCAACTAAGATGCTAGTTAGAAAATCAGCCCAATAGATTTTAGGGTTGGGATTGGACAGATCTTTGACCAAGCCTCGAGCCTCTCGTATCGAAAAATGATTGCTAGCCCTTTCCATCTCAGCACCCATCTACAACACTTAGAAGTCAATCGATATCACCACGCGGCCATTTTCGGATAGCCTGATCAAGTATTCGGCAAACCACAGGTTTCGGTTCAGAGAAATCCTGAGTGCGTCAGGAATTACAGCAAACGGGATTAGGGTCGCACCCATTCGTTCATTAACAAACCTGCATTACCATCATTTGTTGGGAAGCAGCGAAAATTTTTCCGCTCATGGAAATCGAAAGTGAAAAACATAGTTATCATCGGTGGCGGGATCACCGGATTGTCAGCAGCGCTCGAGCTGGTCGCGGCGAAGTTTGACGCTCAGATTCAAATTCTAGAGTCCGCGAACAGGTTGGGGGGAGTCCTAGAAACCATCCGTCCCGACGGTTACCTGATCGAACGTAGCGCTGACAACTTTGCTACAATGATCCCCAACGCAAAGGATCTTTCTCAACGACTCGGCTTGCTGCCTGAGCTGATCCAGCCCAACCAAAATGGTCGACAAGCTTTCGTATACACCCAAGGTAAAGCCCATCCGATCCCGGCTGGGTTTAGCTTGATGCAACCCACTCGCATCACATCCATCATGACGACGCCAATCCTCTCGCTTTCAGGCAAGATTCGATTGCTTCGCGAGTTTTGGGTGGCTCCACGAAAAGCAACTTCGAATTCGGACGACGAATCTTTAGAGAGTTTCGCGGTTCGACGGCTAGGCCAAGAAGCATTCGACAAACTGGTCGAGCCGATTGTTAGTGGCATCTTCACCGCCGACCCGAAGACGTTGAGTATGGCAGCCACGATGCCTCAGTTCCTACAAATGGAACGAACCAACGGTGGACTCATTCGCGGCTACTTGGCATCTCGCAAGCAAGACGCTGCAGCAACAGCGCGACGCGCCTCGGGAGCCCGGTATGATCAGTTCATGGCTCCCAAAGATGGCATGTCCGCTTGGATCGAAGCTCTGGCTAGCCATCTGCCTGAAGGAGCGGTTCGCCTCAACACCGCTGCTTCCAAGATCGAACCGCTAAGTCAGAATCGATGGCAGGTCACAACCACTAACGGCGAGTCGATCCAGGCAGACGGCGTTCTTCTTGCAACGCCTGCAAGTGTTGCTGCAAGGCTGCTTGCCAATGTCTCCAGCCAAGCAGCTTCGCTGGTCGGCAGCATTCCCTATGCCTCAAGCGCAGTCGTTGCCATGGTTGTCAATCGCGCTGAGATCCAAGGTCGCTTAGACGGATTTGGCATCGTTGTACCTAGTTGTGAGAATCGCCAAGCGTTAGCGATTAGCTTTACCAGCAACAAATATCCCGGTCGCACTCCCGACGATCAAGTTCTATTGCGAATCTTCTTAGGCGGCTCGCTACATCCTGAAACACTTGAGTTGCCCGACGATCAGTTGGAGACAATCGCCTTCGACGAAGCTAAGCAAATTTTGCGATGGACAGGTCAAGGCTTGCAATGGAAGGCCGTCATTCGCTGGAACCAAGCAATGCCACAATACTTGGTAGGCCACGTTCAAAAAGTTAAACAACTCGAGTTACTTCTAGACGATTTAAAGACATTGCGAGTCTGCGGTGCGGCGTACAACGGAGTCGGTATTCCTCAGTGTGTCCGAAGTGGCCAAGATGCGGCGAACAAGCTGATCACAGCGCTGAGTAGCGTTGGGTCTTTAGCACATGGAACAAGTTAGCTGGGGATAGTCGCCTTTCGCTCCGCGAAAGTAGCGAGAGTTCGAGATGTACAGCGTCACGATATTGGTAGAGATTCAAAGAACAGGCGGGACGCCCGTGCACCCGCTACTTTTGCGGAGCAAAAGGCGACTATCAACCAAGGCTAACGATACACGGGTTGGTGCAACGCGGCCAACTGCTTGATCTCAGCCTGCTCCATCATCGCTAGGCTCGCGTCCAGCATGGGAACTTCGATCTTGTGTTCAGCGGGCCCGGCTGCTGCTGTGTCAACAGACAACTTTGCCATTCCCCACCGTCGATCAAAGGGACTCTGCTGAATTTGGATCGACTGAATCTTCTCAAAGAAGGTCATGCTCGTCTTTCGGATCAATACACCACTCCGAAACACAACACCCTGTTCGGTTCTGGCGTATTGCAAAGCTCGTGTACTCCAAATTGTCGCTAAGACCATGATCGGCAAAAGTGCCAGTCCTACCAACGCACCCCATGGCTTCCAAACAAAGAAGCCCACAGCAGCAAAAACAAGCGATGCTAAGACAGCTAAGCGAACTCGTCGCGAGACTGCCCTAGCCGCCATCGGCTTGAATTGAAATTCGTTTTCGTTCCACGTCAAATCCGGTCTAATCTCTCGAATTATCTCAGGCAGTCGATCTTCTGTAACAACTGGAATGAACCAACGGCTGGAAACACTTTTCGACGCATCACTATGCCCAGCTCCGCTGCTTGCCGTTTCAATTCGAACTGAAGCGAGGCCCCAAAATCGCATCAGCAAGTTGCGATGAACGCTGATGAACTGAACA
>CAYWNG010000165.1:0-11028 GCA_964458685.1 uncultured Pirellulaceae bacterium | reverse complement strand
GTTTTGCGCGAACTACTTGGGTTATTGGTTCGTTGGATTGGCGATGTTGGCCCTTGGTATGGTCGCGTCCTTCCTAACATCCAATCTAACTGTGGGCTTCATTCTTGGTGCTGTGTTCAACGCGCCATTGGCCTTTGCGACTTGGAACGATGTGATCATCCCTAAAGGATCGTGGTCGCGGTTCTTTGCTTCGTACAGTCTGACCGAACAGTTCGACAACTTTGGGCGTGGCGTGATCAGTATCGCGCCTATCATGTTCTTCACCCTCTTGACGGTTACCGGCCTTTACTACTGCATGGTACTCATCGGACGACGCCACTGGACTGGAGGAGCCAATGGGAATGCGATGTTCCTGCACTACTTCGTCCGCTGTGTGGCTCTCCTGCTGATGGTCTTTGGCTTCAGCTTCTTTTTCCGACAGTATGATCGTCCACGATTTGACGTAACGAACGGAAAGGTTAGTTCGGTCAGCAATACGACTAAGGACATCCTTCGCGGTCTTGATCCCAAGCACCCGATCGTGATCGAAGCGTTCATCTCGAACAACATTCCCGAGCAGTATTCGAAGACTCGGTATGACTTGATCACGCTGTTGAAAGAGTTTCAATCGCTGGCCAGCGGTCGCAACACTCGCTTGCAAGTCCAACTCTTCACCGATTTGGAAACCTCTAGCGAAGACGCTCAACGCGCCCGTAAGCAATACGGCATTCAGCCTCAGATGATCCGAGTTGAGCAGCGCGGTACCTACCGCGACCAGGAAGTTCTCATGGGCGCTGCGGTTCGTAGCGGACTCTCCAAAGTGGTCATTCCATTCTTTGACAGCGGTATCCCTGTCGAATACGAATTGGTCCGATCGATCAACACCGTAGCTCAACCACGTCGCGCCAAGCTAGGTATCGTTAGCACCGATGCCAATTTCATGGGCGGATTTTCGATGGCTGGAGGCGGATTCAATCGGATCGAAAAGCAGGCCGTGGTCGAAGAACTTGAGAAGCAGTACGACGTCGAAGGCGTGGATTGCAACGACGCCATCACTCCTGGCAAGTTCGACGTTCTCCTGGCTGTACAACCTTCATCGATGAACCCAACTCAACTGAAGAACCTTGTCGACGCAGTCAAGGCGGGTATACCGACAGCAATTTTCGAAGATCCACTTCCGGTTGCCTTCGGTGGTATCCCGGGGACTGGAATGCCCAAGCAAGCCCCTGGTGGAATGTTCGGTGGTGGAGGCGGTCCGCAACCGAAGGGTGATATTCAAGCTCTATGGAAGACGTTGGGCTTGGACATCCCAGCAAACACTGGCTTCGATGGAATCAATCCTGACATCGTCTGGCAACGATTCAACCCTCACGCAGATTTGGTCAACTTGTCTCAAGCTACCGACGAGTGGCTGTTTGTTCGTGAAGATCAAGACGAAGGCCCCGACTATCTGAGCGAAGCGAGCTTGGCGACGGCTGGTTTGCGTGAGTTGATGTTCCTATACGCAGGAGCTATCAATCCTGAAAAAGGTCGCGACGATGTGAAGGTAACTCCTATCGCAAGAACTCGCCCCGAAAGTGGATTGGTAAAGTTTGAAAACGTGATGAGCCAGCTTCGTGGACAAAACGGAATGAGCCAATCGCAACTTAAGGTTTTGCAAGGCGATGTTCTCGGCGAACAAACTGTGGCCGTCTACGTTGAAGGTACTGCTCCGGTTCCTGGAAGCGAAACCAAGCCTGACGCGAAACCGGCCGACGAAAAGGCTGATGACAAAAAGGATGCTGATAAGAAAGATGACGCTAAGGATGAAAAAGCTGAGAAATCTTCCGAAGGTCGAAAGATCCGCGCATTCTACGTTTCAGACATGGACTGCTTGGCACAGTACTTCTATGAGAGTCGACGTCGTCCAGAAGACTTGCAGATCAACCTACGAGTCCAAAACATCACCTTCTTCCTAAACGTCATTGATGTGTTGGCTGGCGAGAGCAACTATCCCAAGGTTCGAAGCCACGAACCGCGACACGCATCACTGCGACTGTTCGAACGTCAAGCACAGATCTTCCAGAAGGCCGAAGCCGAAAATCAGAAGAAGTATCAGGAAGAGTACAATAGCGAAGTGCAAAAGGTAGAAGAATCGAATCAACGTGACCTGGCGAATTTTCAAGAGACAATTCAAAAGCTCAAGGAAAAAGGTACGCCAGATCCCGCAGAACGAAGTAAATTGATCCGATTGCTTCAAGAATTGCAAATCAAGCAAGCTTCGCAAGAGCGTAAGTTTGCGATCGTTAAAGAGCGACTGGAGCGGACTCGCGACGAGAAGATCGAAGCTAGCCGCCAAGCCGCCGAATTGCGAACGCGGCAAGAACAATCAAGCTACAGGTTCTGGGCCGTGGTTATTCCACCGATTCCACCGCTGCTTGTCGGTATCGGTGTCTTTGTGTCGCGACGAGTGCGTGAGCGCGAAGGTATTTCAAAGAATCGATTGCGCTAGCGTCGGACGCACAACCTGACAAACGCGATCGAGAGAATAACGCGATCGAACTGAAAACCAAAACGTTGGCTCAAGAAAGTCGACGGATTATTAAACCACTATCGATGCATGTTGATTGAGGAGTTTTCTTGTGAACGAAATGAAGACCACAGCCGTGTTTGCAGCCATCGCTGCATTGTCACTGGGCGGGGCTTGGATTGTTCGCCCCAAGGCGATTCGCAGCGAATCCGAAATTACAGGCGACCTCAAGGGGCAAGCGATTTTTAAAGAACTTGATCCGGATTCAGCTTCGTCGCTGAAAATCGTAAAGTTCAATGAAGAGTTGGCTCAGCTTAGCCAATTAGAACTCGCCAAAGACTCTGCGACTAAGGTTTGGTCGCTACCATCCTCGGATGGCTACGCAGCCGACTCTGCCGAGAAGGTTAGCCAAGCGATCGCACCGCTTACAGAGCTGACTGTACTGTCGACCGTCAGCACCGATCGCGGCGCTCATTCGATGTATGGAGTGATCGAACCCAAAGAAGACCAATTGGATGTATCTACAACAGGTGTTGGTACATTGCTTCGCGTTGGAGGCCCTAATGGCGATGTACTGGCATCATTGATTATCGGTAAAGCAGTAGAAGGCGCGACCGACCAGCGATACGTGCGTGTCCCCACTGAAGATGCTGTGTATATCGTCGAGATGAAAACCGATGCCTACTCGACGCAATTTGATGCCTGGATCAAGGGCGAGATCCTGACGGTCCGCGGCATGGACATCAATTACGTCGGCCTCCGCGACTACGCGATTATTCCCGTCGATGGGGGCTTTGGTTTGGCCCGTAATTTCGACTCGGATCTGATATTCAATGAAAACAAATGGTCCCTGTCGAAATTCGTCGACCACAAGATCGAAGGCAGCCCAGAATCGAATCAGCTTCCCGAAGGTAAGGTGCTCGCTGACGCAGCGCTGAATGATCTTCGCAATTCGGTTCAAAACTTGAAGATTATCAACGTTCGTCGCAAGCCAGCAGGACTTGCACAAGATCTCAAAGCCGACAAATCGCTTCTAGCAAATAAGGAATCGACGAAGAGCTTGCAAAGCCAAGGATTCTTCCCTATGGATTCGGGTGACGTATTTGCGGCGGGCGGCGAGTTGATCGTTGGAACCAAAGATGGCATTCGCTATTTGCTCCGCTTCGGTAACGCCATTATCAGCAGCGCGGCTCTTGCGGACGACAAGAAAGAGAAAAAGGACGACGATTCATCTAGCTCCAGCCGACGTTACCTGCTGGTTACGGCTCAATTGGACGAATCCAAGTTCCCAGTCCCTGCACTGAAGGTTGTTCCAGAGACTGTTGAGCAAATGTTGGCCATGGAAGCTGCTGAAAAGGCTAAGGCATCTGGAGTAACTGCTCCAGTCGCTCCCGCCGAAGCAGCTCCAAAGACTCCAGAACCAAGTAAAGAAGCAGCGGTACCTGAAGGCGCTCCAGTTCCGGCAACTGAGCCAGCTAACCCAACGCCAACTCCTACAGAACCTACGACTGCTGAGCCTACGACTGCTGAGCCTAAGACTGAGCCTGCACCAACAGAACCTACCAAATCAGATACCCCTGGTGAACCAGCCAAGGCTTCAGAAACTCCAGCAGAACCTGCACCTGTTGAGCCAGCTCCAGCAGACATTCCAAAAGAGCTTTCATCTCAAAGCCCAAGTCGGAATGCATCCCTTGTGAAACTGGTATCGACCAATCAACAAGAAGGCAAGCAAGAGGAAACCAAGCAAGAGGAAGGCAAGGCTGACGCTTCTCAGACAACTCAACAACCTTTGGCTGAAACGCCTAAGACGGATGCAGCACCTGCTCAGACTACTCCTGCTCAGGCCACACCAGCAGGACCTGGCGCTGGTCAGACTGAATTGGCTCCGTCGCGTCAAGAGACTAAGGAAGAGCTGGAAGAGCGACTTCAGTTCCTGCAAGAGTCGATCAAGAAGGAGAACAAGCGTGCCTTGGACGCTCGCAATGATTCATTGAATGCAGCCAAGAAAAAGGTTGACGAGCTAAACGCAGGCTTTGCTGACTGGTACTACGTTGTCAGCGAAAGCGTTTACACCAAGTTGCGAGTCTCTCGCGAGCAACTGTTTAAGGCGCCAGATGCCAATCCTGTGAAAGCGGGCCCAGAAGGCCCAGCGTTTCCACCAAACTTTGGTTTGCCTCCTGGCAACTAAGTTGTTTTGGCTACGTGAAAGTAGCGTTGATCATTGCGCATGCCGTAACGGCGAGGTGCTTGTTACGGCCTACGATTGACAAGTTGCCGACCGTCGGTTCTCGCTCCCCGAAAATAGCGTGTTTCCAAGATTGCTCAATGCTCGCTACTTTTGCGGAGCAAAAGGCGACTGTCAGCGGATTTGAACGCCGTTGGATGGATTGACTTTGATGCTCAACTCTTCATCGTTGTCCACGTAGAAGACGAAACCGTTGAACATTTCGTCAACGGTCTGAGGACCGTATCGAACGGGCACTTTAGGATCGGGATTGTAGGGATTGAATGGCGAGTTATCAAAGTGGGCGACGGCGCGAACTTTTGTGCCCTTGTCAAAGTTCCGTTCGCCAGGCTTGAGTTCATAACCAAGCTGCCATTCGAAGTTGTAGTTAGGAATCTGTAGTAAAGTCTCGGTGGGCTTGTTGGCTTGGTCCGCATAAAAGGTCATGTCGCGACCGCGAACGTGCATGTGCGTAAACAGCCCCAGCAGATTAGCGTTGTGCTTTAGAGTGTGTGACGATTCGATGCGGAAAGCAGGGTCGTTAGGCGGAATCTCCCAACCTCGCGGATCGAGCACAAAGTGATGCAGACGCTTACGAATTTCACGTTTTGGAAATCTTAGGCCAACTTGTATCTTGCCCTTCTGAATTGTTCCCACCGTGGTGTAATGGATCTGCAACCCCAGTACTGCACCAGCGGGAATACGATAGGCGACGCCATTATCGAACTTGCCTAGATCCATGGGTTGGCCACCAGGAACATAGCCGGTGATGAAGGTCTCGTTACTGGCACCAGCTTTGGTGGCGTAAGCCATGTTGCAGTGATGGACGATGGCAGGATTAAGCGGCTTGATCTCAAAAGCTTCGACCCAAGTGTCAGCCAAAAACAACTGGGGAAGAACGACATACTTGTAAGCAACAAATCCAGTGGCCGGTATCGTGTGCTCTTCGGCCATGGTGATGATCAAGTCTGGCTGGCCGATCCTCCACTCGCTTTCGACCACCTCCTTGAACATCGGGGCGGTTGATAAATCCCCCGATGGACAGCCAGCGGTGATCCAAGCCACCAACTTTTGCTTTTGCTCAGGCGATAGTGCCGTGTCGTTCTGAAATCGTCCATGCGTTCGTGTCGCATACCAGGGTGGCATCGACTCTTTGACAACCACATCCTTAATCATGGTCGCATTGGACGCCACGTCATCGCGAGTCACCAACGGGAAAGGCGCAGCAGTTCCTTGGCGATGGCAGTTGGTGCATTTTTCGTGGACCAACGAAGCTATCTCGCTGGACCATGTGATATCTTTGGCTGCGTCATGCTCTTTGGCTGCGTCATGCTCTGCGATCGGGCTTATGATGCAGCCATCGACTTCCGTTTCAGGTGTTGTCACAGCTTGTCCGGCTAAGGCTTCGCGGATCGCTTCGCGCAAGTCCTCGCGAGAAGGCTTGGGCTTTGACCCTCCCATCCGCATCTGATCGTCGATACGTCCGCGATAGCGAATGCTGAAGTCTTGATCCAATAGAACGACTTCCGGAGTCTTACTGGCACCCAATGCGCGAACGCATGATTGGTCTCGATCCTTGACAAAGTGAAAGGGAATTTCCAGGTCGACTGCTTGAGCCGCCATGTCGCGAATCGTATCTTGCGGCCCAACGTTTACAGAAACAAAGAGAACATCATCGGATCGAAGTTCGCTTTCCATCTGCTTCAGTACAGGTAGGTATTTCCGAACCAAGGGGCATGTCGTGTTGGTAAAGACAAACACGAACGCTTTGTGTTGCCCCAGATCCTTCAGATCACGATCCAAGCCACGAATATCCGTGAACTTTAGCTCGGTGACTTTCGAGCCAACCGCTGCTTCGAGATCCACATTCTTAGAGTCGACTTGCTTAAACTCTGAAGAGTTATCATCAGCGACGCAGGGAGTATCGCAGCAACAGGAATTCGCAAAGAGAATAGCTATAGCTAGGTAGCGAGAGACGATTCGAACGGTAGGCAGCAAAGACATGACATACACCCGTAGCTTGGCCAAAAGGAAAAAGGCGACAGCACACGGGTGTTACTATATCGCAATGCGGCTTGGATCGCTACGAAGGCGGATCGCTACAAAGGCGGTTCAGTCGTTGAACCGAACGATCCGATCCCTTTAGACTTCTACGCAAAGACGTCTTAAGGAACTTTCCGGCTGCATCACTAGCTTTTGGGAGCTCGCATGCCGATTTCGATGGCAATTGGACCCCACTGGGTATCGAAGTAGATTTTTCGAACCTGAGCACCAGGTTCGAAGCTAACTTCGTGTCCCTTGCCTGTGACTACCGTTGGCAGGCCAAGAGCAACTTCCGTATTGGCCAGACGTTCCTTGGAGTTCCCACCGATCATGTTTGCTAGTTCACCGACCAAGTCGCGAACATCATCATCAATCTTGGATGGTCGCGTTCCCAGGAGAGTCTCAGCGATCGAAAGGGCGACTTCCTTTTCAAGGCTGATAACTGCAGTACCTTGGATGGAACCAGAAAAGCAGATGATTCCACTGATGTCAAAGGCGACATTTTCGCGGCTGGCATCGTCAGAGGCGACCACAACGTCGCTTCCGAGCATGGTTGAAAACACCGATTTGGTACTTTCGATGAAAGGTCCAACCATGCTCTGGGTAATACATTCGTAAGCGACGTTAGTCATTAAATGGTCTTTGCTAGAATGGGGCAGCAGCGAACACTTGCAGGTTTTACGTTTTGTCCAAGGCAGTTGCCAAGAACTGAAGCCTAAGAGACAGTCACGTATTTGTCGAGCTTCTTGCGAAGCGTGTCGTTCTCAAAGGGCTTGGTCAAATAATCGGTAACACCAGCTTGAATCGCCGTAATTACCTGGGTCTTCTGAGCCTCTGTTGTGACCATCATGATCGGCACTTTGGAGCCCGTGGACCGAATGTCGGTCACAAGTTCCAAGCCATTCCGCACTGGCATGTTCCAGTCAGTGAGGACAAGGTCAAAACTCTCAGACTTGAATAATGCAAATGCTTCCTGACCATCTCCCGCCTCAGCAATGTCTATTACGCCAACAGCATTGAGTGAGCGAATGATGATCTTTCGCATAACTCCGGAATCGTCAACGACTAGTACTTACAAGGCAACCGCGCACCTGAAGAAACGTGTTGTTCAATTGGAAATGAATAAAAAATTGGGTCTTGGACTCCGTAGAGCTTTGCTCGACGGACATTCGCAAAACATTTGCTAGGCCTGACCTTGGTCGGCTTCGCACAAGCGGATTCGCATCAATTGACCTTCGCAGGTTACAACAACCTCGCTGATCACAGACGCGCCCGCCAAATGGAAACTAAAGTCGCTACCTGTCGTTACCGAGGGGATCGATAAGTAGGACGGAGCGGGGACTTGACCTTTGATGTTGCCACCAACCATGTTGGTAAGTTCGGCAACCGAATCACGAATATCGGCTTCGGTAACTTCATCGGCAGTCAATTCGAAGAAGTGTGCAGCGATAATCTTCGCTAGCTCGGGCGTGCCTTGTAGGACCACCGCACCCTGCCACTGTCCGCTGATTTGCACACAGCCTGTAAAGGCCTCGGCGCCTTCCAACAATTCAGTGCGTGATTCGTCGGTCATTGGACACAACTCAAACATTGTACCCATCACATTTTGAGTAATTGCAACAATTTCGTCGCTAGAAATCATGGTCATTCTCCTATGCACTTATGCTTAGATGTTGGGTCGATAGCAAGTTGCCTTGCCGACGGTTTCACGAGTTAGCTTGACATCCAGATTCATGGTCGTTTCTGCACCGCCCAGGAACATGTAGCCGTCGGGACGTAATAGCTTTGCCGCTTTGTTCAAAACGTTGGTCTTGGTTGGCGGATCGAAGTAGATCAACACATTGCGAAGGAAGATAATGTCCATCGCAGGAAGCGTTTGCGGCCAAGTTTCAATGAGATTGACCTCTTTGAACTCGATCCCGTTACGAACTTCCTCTTTGATTTGCCAATTCAAGCCGTTCTTGGTGAAGTACTTCAACAGGAGTGGCATCGGTAAACCGCGGTTCACTTCGGTCTGGTTGAAGTTGCCTTCTTGAGCTCGTCTAAGAATAGCTGTGCTCAAGTCGCTGGCAATCAAGCGAACCTTCCAGCCTTGAAGTACTGGAAAATGCTCTCGCAACAACATCGCAATCGAGTAGACCTCTTGTCCGCTTGAGCAAGCGTTGGACCAAATATTCAGCGTTCGTTCTTTCTCGCGCTTCTTGATCAGCTCTGGCAGGATCGTGGTCTTCAAAGCGTCGAACGGATGAATGTCGCGATAAAAGCTTGTTTCGTTAGTAGTCATCGCATTGATGACCTGCTGTGACAAGTCGCGGCTTCCAGGACGCTTGAGAGCAGTGACCAAGTCAGGCAAGGATGCCAAACCATTGTCTCTTGCGACAGGCATCAGCCGGGATTCCAACAAGTACAACTTGCTGGGCTCCAAGACGATCGCCGACTTTTCGCGAATGAATCGCGTCAAGTACTCGAACGTTAGAGTATCGGTAGAAATTGTAGCAGTACTCATTTATTGGCAGCTCCCGCAAATGGCTGTGCCCTTCCAGCCCTTGATTGCCTAACCAGCATGGAAACTTCCATGCCAATTTTTTCTAGTGGTAAGATCTGATGTGCAAGGCCTGAGCGTGCAACCGCTCCTGGCATACCCCAGACAACCGATGTTGGTTCGTCTTGTGCAATGACATAGCCTCCTGCTTTTCGAATCAGCTCGCATCCCTTCATTCCATCTTGCCCCATTCCGGTGAGGACCACGGAAACCAGATTGGATGTGTACAGTTGTGATGCTGTACGGAACAACACGTCAACCGCCGGACGACACGAACACTCGGGAGCATCTTGATTGAGTGCAATAACGGTCGACGTTCCTTGACGGCGCAGCGTCATGTGGTAGTCGCCGGGAGCCAAGTAGGCTTTGCCGGGTTCCGCCAACATCTTGTCCTTGGCTTCGATCACTTCGATCCCGGACAGTTGATTCAATCGCTCGGCCAACCGTGCTGTAAAGACCGGCGGCATGTGTTGAACGATGAAAATCGGAATTGGAATGTCTGCTGGTATCTGAGGTAGCACCAACGCTAAGGCGTTAGGCCCACCGGTTGAAGTACCGATGACCAATGCATCGACTCGCTGTGGCCGAGTCACTGGACTGGACAGCGGCGGTCTCATCGCAGGCATCGAAGGCTTTTGCGACGAAAGTGTGATCGGCGAACTGCGTTTACAGAAGACCTTGATCTTCGGAATCAGCTCGGACTGAACACTTTGAATCGCTGCACCAACACTGCCAACGTTGCTCGGCTTCGTAACATAGTCGGTGGCACCACGCGAAAGCGCTTCCAAGGTCGTCTGCGCACCACGCTCAGTCAAAGTACTGAACATGATCACAGGCAGCCTGGGATACAGCTTTCGAACTTCCGTCAACGTCTCCAACCCGTCCATCTCTGGCATTTCAATATCCAGAGTCACCAGGTCAGGCTTGAGTTGCGGTAGCTTAGCCAAAGCAATCTTGCCATTGGCAGCCGTACCTACAACTTCAATCTCAGGATCCGCCGAGAGAGCTTCGGAAAGCAATCTACGGATCACTGTAGAGTCATCGACAATGAGCACACGCAACTTCTGCATGAATTAGACTCCAGTCTCAATTCCGAGTATCTGCAGTTTTTCTAGTAACTGAGTTTTATCAAATGGCTTCATCAAGTATTCGTTCACTCCTGCGATGAACGCTTGCGCCATACGCTCCATCTCCGTTTCAGTGGTGACCATCATCATGGGCACCTCTTTGTAGGCCGGTATGGCTCTGGCGGCTTTGATGAACTCCAAACCGTTCATCTCTGGCATGTTCCAATCGATTAACATCAGATCGGGACAGCCGGATACCTCCAATTGGGTTAGCGCATCCAAGCCGTGAACAGCTTCGGTGACTTCCCACCCAATTTCTTTCAAAATGTTTCCAATGACCCGTCGGATCGCCCGAGAATCATCGATGACTAATGCACGCACTTTTTCTAGCTCCGTGACTACTTGGAAATATTTTTTGGGTAACGGGGGGCAGCGTTCCCTGACGAACTCGCACGAGAGTCAAGCTGGGATTTCGTCCAGAATCATTTAGCTCACCTGCGCTGCCATGCCGCAATTGCTTGAGTAATATGGAGATCGAGTCCCCAAGTAGAGCCTTTCGATGTTAGATTGGTCCGGTTGTAGCAGTTCTACTGCCCATAAATGGCCCACAGATAGTCGCCTTTCGCTCCGCGAAAGTAGCGGGTGCACGGGCGTCCCGCCCGTT
>CAYWNG010000164.1:0-11071 GCA_964458685.1 uncultured Pirellulaceae bacterium | reverse complement strand
GCTAGGTAAACGGGCAGGGCTTCGCCCCTAAAACCAAATAGCGCAACTTCAAAACGAACGCGTCGGGTTATGAAGTCCCTCGCTTACGCGTCGGGTTATGTTTCCAGCCAACTCTTGGCGAAAGGCATCGCAGACGCTATGGTTCTCTCCCATCGAACTTAGGGCAACTCCGAAGAACAGCTCCAAAGTCCACAAGACAGTTTCAATACGGCATCAAAGCATGGATTCGACTCAACAACAGTGGCAACAGAAGTTAATCGAGATTGATCGTGAGTTGGTAGAACTCCTGAAACGCAGAGTCCACGCGGAAAGGGCTAGTTCGCAGTCAGCGTCTTCCTCGAGAGCCCACGACAGTTCCAGTGCAGAGGAGTCAAGCGCCCAAACTAGCAATCAATCCAACGCACTGGTCCAGCAGTGGATCAATCACGCGGCGAGCCTATCCAAGAGGTTAGCCTTTCCCAACGAGTCGATCGTCTATCTCGGACCGATCTACAGCTTTAGCTATCTGGCTGCCGCGAAGTATTTCGGATTGGGTGCCAATTTAGTGCCCGTAAACACCATCAGCGCAGCGTTCGAAGAGGTGCAACGCAAACAAGCTACCTTTGCCGTTGTGCCTGTCGAAAACAATACCGACGGTCGCATCGTTGACACGTTGGGGATGTTTGCCAAATCGCCAGTCAAGATTTGCGGCGAGATTTTGCTCCCGATTCATCATTGCTTATTGGGACGCTGTCAGCGTAGCGAAATCGTTGAGGTCCACAGCAAGCCTCAGGCATTGTCGCAATGTAGACATTGGCTGGCCACGCATCTTCCTGAAGCGCGATTGGTCGAAGTTGCCAGCACGGCCGAAGCAGCTTCAACGGCGGCGAAGAGCCCCGGCGTCGCCGCGATTGCCTCTCACGAAGCAGGTATTCATCACGGCTGCCAAGTCATCGCTGAGAACATCGAGGACAATAGCCAAAACGTGACTCGCTTTGCCGTAATTGGCGACCGATCTTGTACACCCACTGGAAACGACAAGACTTCACTCATGATGCAGCTAAGCCATCGCCCAGGTTCATTGGCCGATGCGATGATGGTCTTCAAACAATCGGGGGTGAATCTGACTTGGATCGAGTCTTTCCCGCTGCCGAACCGCCCTAACGAATATCTGTTCTTTGTAGAGCTTGAAGGGCATCTAGAGTCAGAGGGAGTCCAAAACTCAATCTCGCAACTAGGCCTTCAGTCTGTTCGCTTGGATGTCTTGGGGTCGTACCCCAAGGGTCTGCCCGTTTAAGCTGCATAGCCAAACACGGACAGTTTGCAGAGAGTATGATAGGTTTTGTCTTTGGGCCAAGAAAATTCAATTCAGGCTGACTTGTGGATCCTCTGTTAATATCCGTAATTCTGTTTGTCATCGCGTTGATCCTGTTTGCGATCGATGTCTTTGTACCTACGGGCGCGATCCTGATCTTTTGCAGCGCGATGACTGCAATTATCTCCGTCTATTTCGGATTTCGCTCAGGGACAAATGCGGGCCTAGTCATGCTGTTGATCGTGTTCGCAACGATCCCGGTATTGGTCTGGACGTTTCTGCGAGTTTGGCCCAATACTCCGATCGGCCGGCGAGTTTTGTTGAAGCCGCCGCAAGCATCTGTATCGCAAGATAACGATGAACTGCGAGAGTTTGTTGGCAAAGTGGTAGTCAACCGTTGGCCGCTGATTCCGATGGGGCAAGTTCAAATTGGTCATCGCAGATACAACGCTAAAAGCTCGGACGGAAAGACGATTGATGCGAACCAACGAGTCAAAGTGATCGACGTTAGTGAGCGCATCTTGGTTGTCTGCGCGACCATTGAGCCGCTGAGCGATCCGTCGTCTCGCATGACACCAACAGCCAGTGGCGCACGAGCGAAGGGTGGGGCAGCCTCAAACGCTGCTCAACCGACCAACGAATCGCTTTTGGAAACTCCCGCTGAACAACTTGGCTTGGAGAGCTTAACGGAATTGCCTTTGGATAAAGAAGACTAAGAGTCCTGTCCCTAAGGTTTCTTTGTAATTCGGAAGACCAGATAGTCTTCTGTGTAAAGCTCGCGATTGCGAGTGTATAGTGTGACTAATTCGCCGCGACAATTTGGTTGGTCTCGCAGCAGTTCAGTTGTGATCTCCTTGGCCTTTTCGCGATCTACTTCGGTAATGGTGCGGATGCCAGTTGGCGGAGAGTCCTTAGATCGTCGCACTTTATTGAGCGGAAAAACGACTAATCCATCGGCGTGGGTATCAAGCCATTCAGTCAATCTCTCTTGATCCTCGACGCGATCGACGCTCTGAATTCGACCAATGAAATTAAGTTGAGCTTGATTGTCGCCGAACCAAGCGATCGGTTGTTTCTTGTCAGCAAGATTCTTCGCCAATTCTGTCAGATCGCAGCCACGCCAATACTGCTGTGTCCCCGCTAGGAACAGACAACTCCACAACACGCCCGTTGTGGCAACCACCGTGGTCTGCTGAATGAGATTCCGTACTGGAAACAACATTGCAGCGACGCCTAGCGCAGCAAATCCAACGCCCGTCCAATCCGCAATCAACCCCGACAGGCCTTGCTTAGAAAAATAGGACACATGATTGAACAGCAGCGGTAGCGCCATCGAAGCCACGCATCCCGAAGCGACGGGGAGGATAACCACGCGTCGAGTTTCCGAGTTCGTTGGCTGTGACAATCCACGGGCGATCAGTAAAGCGGCTAGTGAGGCGAGCGGAAGGATGTAGTGCAGTTGCTTACCGCTGATCAAGCTGAACATGGTAAACGTACATACGCTCCACATCAGCAATGACTTTGCCGCTCGATCTGTTTTCCAAAGCGACAATGCATGCCACGCTGGTCGATAGGCTATCCATGGGAGTAAACAAATGGGAACAAATGGCAGGAACCAGTAGATCGGTCGGTTATGCGCGAAAGACTTCACCATCCGTCCAGCGGTTTGCCCGAAGAAAAGATCCGAAGCATATTCACTGCCGCCGACCATTGCCGATGGAATAGCCCAGGCGAGTACTATCGCCGCTCCAAGGGCAACTGCAGTCAGCGTTCCTACGAGCCAACTAACTTTGAATTGTGTTTTGTGTTCGGGAGCAACGGATGCGAGACGCCACCATGCAATTGCTATTGAGCCTGGCAGGACGAACAAAAGTATGACAGGTCCTTTGGCTAGAAGGCCAAGTCCGATGCCTAAGCCCGTAAGCGCCCACCCCGTTGCCCGCTTCTGTTGAGTCACACCCTGCAAGCCAAGTACGGCAATCAGCATCGACATGGTGACCAATGTGTCAAACATGGTCATCGGCAGGAACAATGTCCAAAGGAAAGTGGCCGCTAGGATGACGGGAGCAAGTTGAGCGGCAACTTTGTCTTCAGGCCAAAATCCTTGAGCGACCTTTCTAATCAAGACCAAAGAAAAAAGTCCTGCTCCAGGGGCAACCAATCGACCCAGTGTTTCGCTTTCACCGAAGATGGCCCAAACTGCGTTGATCAACCAGAATAGCAATGGCGGTTTATGGCTGTAGGTCTCGCCGCTCATGTGCGAAACAAGAAAATCGCCTCGCCATTTCATCTCCCACGCAACGCTCAAATAACGAGTTTCGTCGATTGGGAGAATCGGTCGAAAGTAGATGACGCTGGCTATCAATGTGATCGACAGCCCCAGCGCGAATGCAAGACCTCGCATGGTTTGACTAAGCTGCCTTTTGCTGCATAGCTAGGGCAGGAGTCGCGTCCGATGGCTGAGCATCTTCTAATTGCGGTTGAGTTAGGTTGGACTTTGCCCGAGCCTCTCGAAGACTGAGTTGAAGATTTCGGAGGTAGATGAAAAGCCCAGAGCTTTGGCCGATTGTAAACACCAAGTCGCGTTGGTGAATGGCATAGGTCAGCAATAGCAGCGATCCACCAATGCTGAGTATCCAAAAGGCGGTGGGAATCGTAACTTTCTTGTTGCGTTCGCTACTAAGCCACTGAACGACGAACCGGCCTGTAAACATGAATTGACCGATCAGTCCGACCGCTATCCACGCTTGTTCGTAGGTCATTGGACACCTCCATAATGCTTACTACGGGGAACTTATTGCGACGGATCAGCCAAGAGACGCCGGCGAGATCTACAATCCCAGCCATCAATCGTCCAAGTGTTCCGTAATGTGATCTTCCATGGACTCGGGGGCGGTGATTGACTTCCACCGACTGTACCGATCCACCGGTGCGTTGAGCCAAGCAAGGCAAAAATCGGTGCATGTGATCGAAATGAGGCATGGACATGAAGGTCTCCCTGTAGAAAACCTTGATACCACAACCAGAATCGGGAGTGTCGTCGTTCAGCATTCTGCTGCGAACGCGATTGGCTATCCGTGAGCAGATCAATCGCCACTTCGAGTCTTTTCGCTTCTTGCGATGACCAGCGATCAACGTGAGATCGTTTGGGGCATCACGACCTGCAAGTGTTTCGATCATCTTTGGCAAGTCGGCGGGATCGTTTTGACCATCCCCGTCCAGAGTGCAAACGATCGGATTCCTGGACGAGCGAACTCCGGTGATTAGAGCTGTACTTTGTCCACAACACTTTTCATGTCGAAGGACGCGTAGAGTCGAAAGTGTTTTGGCGGTTTCTTCGAGAACCTGCGGTGTCGAATCGCTACTTCCGTCATCAACAACTACGACTTCGTATTCGCAGAAATTGGAAAGGGCGTTGTCGACCTCTTGCAGCAATGTTGCAATGTTCTCTTGCTCGTTGTGAACCGGAATAACGACCGATACCTGCATGATTCTTCCTCCGTGAAAAGTCAGATAGCTTATACCGCCGCAAGAAGTGCCAAGTCCAACCCATCTTGGCAGGTAAATGGGCAGTTTCTGGAGATTTTCTCAAAATAATCTCCGTCAAAAACGCCATTTCGACAGGGAATTCCCTAAAAACAACGGGTTACTTAACGGATTTGCCACGAGGAATTTGCCGCATCTTGAGCTCTTGAGAACGCGAGCCAAGTCCGACGTCTGGCGGCGGAGGATAAGGCCCCGCGCCGAACAGTTTTTCTTGCCACGGCATAGTAATCAGCAGGTCGAAACCTGGATTGCGTTCCTTGACTTGGCAAGAGCAAGCTCCGCAAAGAAAGGCTGTCAAGTCGCCAATCATCCCGGCATCCAGTCGCGAAGCCGGAATGACTTCCAGTGCTCGCCCGCGACCAAACACTGGAATGAAGAGCGGTTCGTCACTCTCGAATGCATCCGCGTCAAATCGTTGGAAGAGACTTAAGAGGAATTGCTCTTTAGCATCGTCCCTTGCAACTTCGGCGATTGCAAAATCCAAAAGCAAAGGTACTTCGCTGAAGAGCTCCGATCCCGGCAGACCAACGCCATCGGGTAGTTCGATCTGCTGCGAAAGCTCTTTGTTCTTTTCAACCAGGACCTTTCGAGCCGCCGCGTTTTTCGCTTCATCACTAGATCGAATCATCAGCCAAACGACCGCATCTCCACGCATCAGGTTCTGGCAAAGCTGGCTTCGAACCGGTGAGGCGAGCATAACACCTGAGTCCCATGCAGATAGATCGCCCGACCAAACAACCAGCGACCTACCGCTGATCGGCGCGGTGCGAAGTTCGACAAAAGGCTTTTCAAGACTTTGCTGCGTTCGCTCAGACTTCCAGTGCTTCAGCAATTCCTGAATGCGAGGCTCTGTCGATTCACTTGTCGATCCATTGACATCGACCCGCACGATCGCGAGATTGCATAGCTTGCTCTCCCCCGTTGCATTCTGAGCTTTCGAAGCAGCCACGGAAGACTCGATCTTTCGCAAGTCCTTTTCCGCTTGTTCAGGCAGTGGTCCTTTGTGATAGACGACCAATTGATAGTCATCCGAAGGCCAACGCTCGAGCGCATATCGAAATACAGGTATGTTGCACGGTAATGTGGTGGTTACCCACGCAACCGAGAGCATCACAACTTGACTGATCACAGACAACGTCATGGATCTACTTTCCTAAACAGAGAACTTTGCCATCCAACGTTGTCATGAAGACCATTTCATTGGCCAAGGCCATTCCATCCCAGGCTGGCGTCGACTTCATGTCGATTTGATGCACCACGGCACCTGTCTGCGTGTTGACGACCATCAGTTGTCCACCGAAGCGACCGAGAATGGCTTCATCCTGTTCAGCCAAGAGCTTTTGAACACTCTTGTCTCGTTCGGCGATTTGCTTAAAGGTCTTCTCTTCGTCGATAATGTCGGGAGGCCCCGCCATGAACAGAAGATCGCCAGAAAGCGCCATGGCGCGAACGTAAATTGGAACGTCGGCTGCCCACTTAGGCTTTACATGACTCATCCCAGGTGCTTGATTATCGCCAGCCGCTTTTGCGCCGGAGAATTTCGCACCTCGTCCTACTTTGCCGTCCGCAAAAGCGACACCGTTGCCTGGAGTTCCATTGTTGTTGAACAGTGACAAGTCGCGGAAGCTCTCGTCATCAAAGGTAAGTACCAAGTGCGGTTCGTCGCCTAGCTCGGTACCATCCTCGAATCGCTTCGCCACGCTTTCATCACTAGCGGCCGAGAAGTACAAGCGAACTTCGTCAATGATCCCAGTGAATGCGTTGGGGGCTTCGTAATCGCCGACAGTGCTGCCTGAGTTCAATCCCACCGAAAAGGCATTGGCGGGAACACGAGGTAGAAGACCTTTGGTCGACTTACCTTCAGCGACACGTTTACCGTCGACGTAGAGCCGCATGGTCGAGTCCTTGTCTAGGACTCCCACCACATGATGCCATCCGCCAACGATTCGCTTCGGGCCTGCGACTGTTGAGAGTTCGCCTTCGACTCGCATCAGGAACTCAGGGCGACCTTGTTTCAGTGCCAGAGCAAAGCCCAGCTTGTTGCCTCCCATGCAAGCGATCACACCGTTCGGATTGGTCGTAGTTACCCACGCCTCAAGCGTAATCGGTTTGTCAGATGGGTTCAGGCTGGGAGACTTAGGAAACTGATCGCCCGCGGCTTTGTTGCCTTTTGCACCTGCACCTGCACCTTCTGTGTTGCCTTCTGCACTTCCTGGCTTCGAAATTTCCGGAGGCGACTGCTCGGCCGCAAACAATTGCCGCTCCATCGTCGTTGTCCAACGCAGGTACTCAGGCTTGCGACCATAGCCAAAGACATAGCCGTTGCCTTTGACAAGTATCTGACCTGACGGAGCGAACTTACCAGCCTGATAATATCCGTTGTGACCACCCGCAAAACTCTGTCCATGGACCCAGTAGGACCGGTGGTACCACGAGTCATCCAGGAAGCCCATCGGCGCGAAGATATGCTCGCCGTCGCCGCGCTGCACCGAAGCCTGCTCGGCAGCATCGCCCGAATTCGGCCCAATCTCTAAGCGATTGCCTTCGAAGTCAAACTTCTGCGACTTCATGTAAACAAACTTCTCATCGGCAGACAAGACGTCGGGAAGTCCCACGGGCATTTGCAGAGTCTTAACCTTCTCTTGAAGATTGTTGCCAGTTTCAGGATTAGTCTCATCCATCGTTGATTCGGAGAGCTTTTTCCCCGTGGCCAGATCCAGTCTGACCATGCGAAGGCCGCCATCCAGGAAGTTCGATCGTCCTGCTACCGCGTAGACGACTTGATCTCGCACCAACACGCTGCCATGCACGGGCCACAGCGACTCGAGTTGTTCATAAGCCATCGTTCGTCGATCCAGCGGAGCCACGCGATATCGCCAAGCCAGCTCTCCATCGTCAGCTCGCAGACAATAAACCCAGCCGTCGCAGCCGCCGAAAAGCACTCGACCAAACGTTACTGTAGGCGGTGAATCGATGCGGGCCCCAATCGTGTGCTTCCAGAGCGTTGCTCCACTGGCTTGATCTAAGGCATGCAGAGTATGCGAGTCGGTTTGACCAACGAAGACCTTGCCGTCAGCAACAACAGGCGCCGTCAATCGACCGCTCAGCGGCACTTCCCACTTGATCAATACAGTTGATGGAACTGCGGTCGTGGCATTACCGCTACGAGCCGCGTCGTGTCGAAACGTTGGCCAATCGCTTGAGTTCGCATCGGCTTTTGCCGCTAACGCAGTACTGTAAGCCGCGCCTTTTTCTAAGCGTCCTTCTTCGGGCACTTGAGTCGGCACGGGGCGAGTTGGAGCTAATGGTGCCAGCGAATTGAAGCCGAATAACTTGGCTTCGGGATAACAGGCACAGTTGTGCGGAGGCGTGTAAGTCAATCCATTGCATGGCATGATGCCGTAGAGACAACCGCCACGGACCCAGTGATGAATGTCCCAGTCTTTCTGGGTTGGATCGACAAACTCAACGCCTGTTCGCGAAGGAATGATAAACCTGTCCGTCGCCTTGGCGATGTAACAGCGATGGTGGAACCAATACGTTTCCACGTTCGGCGGAAACTCTTGTTTCACTTCGCCTGTCCTTGGATCGCGGCCGGTAAAGACTCCCGTATCTTTGCCAGCCGTTGTCGGTGCGCACCACACTAAGCCGCCGACAACCATCAAGTCTTGCGGCGACTGATAGCCCGAATTCGGATGCGTCGCGGACCACAGAGTCGCACCGTCTTTTGCAGCTAGTCCGAGCATTTGACCATCGCCACCAGCAAAGAGAATCACATCCTCGTGAACTACAAGTCGCGGTCCAAAATTGAAGTTGAATTGATTGCGTCGCGTCACCGGCTTACTACGCCAGATCTGTTCGCCGGTTTGTTGATCGACTGCGGTGATTGTCTCGCCATCATGGAAGTAGATCTGCGACTTGTCCGCAGATAGCGTTAGTGGCGATATCTTGGTTTGCTTAGCCCAAAGTTGTTTACCCGAGTCAGCGTCGAAGGCCATGACGATCCGAGCCTCTTCATTCCAGAAGAGATTTCGAGCCAACGCTTGATCGCCGACTCGACCATTCACCGGAGCGTAATCCGCCAGCTCGGCCTCGCCCTTGCGTGCTACCACAAACAAGAGCTTGCCGACCTTGATAACCTCCTCGGTACCCGCCGTATCTGCGTACGTCCGAACGACCTCACCCGTCGCGGCATCATGACAGGTCAGCGAAGCATCGTAGCCAAGTGTGACATAAACGCTTTGACCATCGGCCACCAGTCTTCGCGAAAGTTGCGTCGGTCCGCTCTTCAGCGGCCACAGATGGTTTTGCCAAGCTGGGATATCGTGCTTCCAGAGGACCGTACCGTTGAATGCATCACGGGCGATCAACTTCCATTTCGAAGGCAGTTGAATGGAGATACGACTGCCCTCATCCATGATGTAGAACAGTCGCCCGGCGGACGATACTAGCGCACTCATGCTGGCCATACGATCGTGGTGACGCGAGTAACGAGGGCTGCCAACCCATTGCAAGTGTCGCGGTGGTCCGACTTGCTGATCATGCGCGACGGCGTTTCCGGACGCATCGTGAAAGTAGTGCGTCCAATCGTCGATGTCAGCCGGACGAGGCTTAACTGTCTTCTTCCAACTGCCATCAGCGGCTTTGATGTAGGCGACTCCTTCGGGAACAAGTACTCGAAGTACTTCGTCCATGGCAATGCCGCTCAGGTCTTCTGCAACCAATAGATTGACTAAGTTATCGATGTAAGGCAACTGATCGCCGATTAACTGATCGATGGCTACATCGCCGTAGACTCCGTCAGACACCAATTGCTTCCGAATGTTGGCAACTTTGCTTACGTCCCTTTCCAGCCCCTGGACTTGAAACGACGCGTTAGACTTTAAGTCCTTCAGCGATGCACTATCGGAGACTCCCAATCTCACCACGAAACCGCCTCGAACGCCCGTTTCTTTCAGGATCGATTCCGCCGTTGAGCTGGGATCGCTCGCTGTGGCGAACTGCATGAGCGCGATACAGCAAAGGCCGCAGAGTAAGGGGTGGAAAAACGACTTGAGGGAAGTCAGTCGAGTCATGTGTAATCCGTTCAATTTGCGGAAGGTTTTCCAAGTCAGCAGCACAATCAATAGAAGCCGATTGGCAGGCCAGTCAATTGTCAATTGTGCTAGGCCAGCAAGAATTGTACACCGATTTTTGGCAAGCGTACTTTGGGGACAGGTCTTCTGTAGGGATGCTGTTGCGCACCGTGCCCGACTTTTGATGTTGTGTTTTTTTCTTAGGGCTGAAGGTCCGGGATATCCTCCGCTCAAAACCGGGGCGCCTTACGGAACTTATATTGTTTCGTCCAGCATCAAGAATCCCGCAGGCTTGCCCTGCGGAAGTTTAGGCTTCTCGCTACTAAGCTGTCTCTTCGCGATTCTTGCTGAGCCGCCAACCCCTCACCCCCCGACCCCCTCTCCCCGAAGCGGGGCGAGGGGGAGAAGCAATCAGGACACTCAGCTTACTTTGGCTCTATCTGAATAGTAAGCTCGCCAGTGTTGTCGCTGAGGCTACCGGAGGATTCGTTGACTTTGAAAAACAGCTCGCCGTCCTGCTTGGCTTGCCATTGCAATTGACTGCCAACGGGAATGAATTCAATGAACTCAGTGGCCGATTCGTTGGGCTGTGGCGCGAGTACGACCATCATCAATTTGCCCAGCGGTTGGCCTCGATGATACTCAAGTGTCACACCGTCAGCGGTGCAGATCCACGGTTTGGGTTGTTGAGCGATCTCGTAAGATCCAGTGGCTTTGATGCTAACCTTTGTTTCTTTCTTAACGCTGATACCGGTAGCTTGCCAGCCTTTGGCACAGTCGAGTTTGAACTCTGTAGACTTGGCCAGCTTTTCAGTCTTGTCGGAAAGCTGCAGCAAACCGGGCTCGGGCGAGTACCCGTAGTCTAGCTCGGTGACGAAGGCTCGCCATGCTGCACGAACTCGCGGCAATTTGCTCGACAGTCGACTTCGCAGCCATTTATCGACCTCGCGGCTGTTCTTGGCGGGCTGAGTCAAAAGCTGTTCGAATACCTTGGCCGTATCGGGGTGATTCTTGAGGAAGACAGTCAGGGTCCAGCTCCACGCATACGCGTCAACGTTCCTATGAGCCGTATTGCCATAGCGAAGAATCTCTTCCATCGATGGAGCCAACCCGCCCGTGCATTGCTCGCGAACAATCTTGATGCGGCCCCAGAAGG
>CAYWNG010000163.1:0-11098 GCA_964458685.1 uncultured Pirellulaceae bacterium | reverse complement strand
TTCCGTCATCACCACTGGACGCCAGCCGATCACCGGCACTGGACCAGCTTACCGAAAAAACACTACCAGTGTGACCCGTGGCAATCTTGGCACGCAGCTCGTGCCAAGGTACTGCCGACTCTTGCGGTCCACTGAATCCAACGGCCGTCGACTGGGAGGTGCTTAAGAGTGAAATTGTCGACATTCCGCGCGCGTCGATCCAATTGCTATGTCCAAAATCAGCGTCCTGGATGTCGACCATATCCCACTTCGTGGCAATACCTTCCGCTGCACGGAAGGAAGCGTTCGTGCCCTGAGTGGACGAAAAATCCGACTGCAGAAAAGTTGACCCATTGAATCGAGCTTGGTCCAATTTTGACTTGTTAAGAGCGACTTGATCGAAACGACAGTTGACCAATTTTGCATGGACTAGTGAAGCACCGCTCCAATCCTCCCGGCAAAGCGATTCGCCCGTTAACGCCAGATAGTCCAGATTCGCGTCCGGTGGAAACAGCGAGGGCAAATCAACATCCCATTCGCGACATCGCAAAAGTAAGCGGACCACGTTGGACACGGCTCGTGAAGACGTTTCCGCCGAATTCCTCCTACCTCGCGTCAGATAGACTTTTATGTCATCGAGCATCGGATGGCGAACAGGATCGCCATCCAGTTTCCATAACTCCAACACAAAGCCAGCAACCTCTTTGGTAACCGGACTGATATCGAAGCGGTTTGCAATTGGCAGGCTCGCATCGGTCAGATGCAAGGCAAGAAAGAATTCCAAGAAGGACTTGTGTGCGAAACGATAGCGGTCGCCCTGTTCATGTACAAAAAATGATCCTCCAAAAATCTCCAGAAGTGCCGCCCCAACTGGCATGTCATCAGGCAGTTCCTTCGCCAGCTCGTCACGCACGATCTTAGATAGCTCTTCAACTGATAGGGATGCCTGTCCTGTGTTCCAAAGCTTGGCCGCGACGCCTTTCGCCAGATTCATCTTTTGAGTTGTATCGAATAGCTCACGATCATCTCGGTCCGTCTGTTCAAGCCATCGCTCTAGATAGGTTTTGTACAAATCGGCTCGACTGATGGTTGCTTTTTCATCGAAAAGATCGATCGTTTGAAGCACCATCGCCAACAGCAGCGGACGTCGGGCAAGTTCTTCGAGTGGATAGTGGTGAATGATTCTCTGAACGATCGCTTCGGCCTTATCTGGTCCGCAAATGCGTTCTACCAGATCCCGAATGTTGCTCTCGTCAAACAGTTGCAGCCTTAAGGTCGTGACACCGGCAGACTGGCCAACGGAATTGGCTAGGGCCTGCTGCCAAGCTGCTGTTAGGTCCTTTTCTCGTGGAAAATAGTGGTCGCGCGAAGAGATAACCACGCGTCCAAATTGCCCACCGACTTCAAGAAGAGTTGCGAGTTGTCCTGCGAGAGCTTCTGGAGTCACTCGCGTGGCCATTTCATCGAAGCCGTCGAAGACTGGAATTAACCGTCCTGCTTGGATCAAGGCTTGTAAGGCTGCTCGATTCTGCTCGTTATCTGCAATCCCGCATGACTGTAGCAGCATAGCTAACGGTTCAGTCCCGGCTGCCATCTCTGCCAAGTTGACCAAAAGGAGGTCCGGCCTGTTTCTATCGCGAGTCGGATCAGTTACTAAAGATCGTTGGTAACACCATTCCGCTAGAGCGGTAGACTTGCCGCTTCCGTATTCGCCTAAAACGAGCAGGGTCTTATCTTTACTCTCCGTCAACCAACTATCAACTGCAGTGAGGAATGGAATTCGAGTAGATTCATCTGGGTCTTGCCAAACGGAAGGTTCGATGAATTCGCCGTTAACTTCCTTGAGCAAGCGAGTTCGAAGTTGTGCGATTGAATCCTTAATTCCATTACGGAATCGTGGTCTGAGAGCTTCGACTTTGTCGTACAATTGAATGTTGTCAATCACCGCAATCTGGGCAGTCAATCCCAGCGACTGAAAGGATTTCAACAGAAAGTCGATGTATCGTTGAATCCTCTTCTCTCGGTTCGCTGCTACCCACAGTGTTACATGGTTCTCTTGGTGTCGGACCGCGATTCCTCGAATCACTTTCGAAACAGTGAACGCTGTTTCGCCGCCGATACCTTTAAGAGCCACAAACTCACTATGATCAGCCTCACTCTCCGCGACAGTAAGCAACTGGATCAATGCGAATTCTAGACGTCGCGAAACAACATGTTCATTGACTAAGGTTGTTACCGGATCGCTGCCATGCTTCTTCGGATACAACATGTACTGTGCGTCCATACCAAAATGCAGTTCTCCGCCTGGAACCTTTTGAACTCCTAACGAGCTAAGACGAGCCCCATTCGGGATACGGAATTGCACAGTTGGAATAGACTGCGTTATCGTTGTTTTCTCCGGCGATTTCAAACTCTGAAATCTTTCGAAGATTTTGTCCAATTCCTTGGTGGCGGCATCGGACCAATCATTTTTTGGCAAGTTTTCGATGGGCTTGCTTCTTTGCGAAGCTCGTTGGCTGCTTCCCGAAGCGATTCTCCTCCAGGCTCGTGACTCCAGGCTTCGACTATTTCGCTACACGATTTGCTGAGAACAGCTTGAAGGTCTCGCAAGGGCAAGAGACCGCTGGAAAGGGGCAGCTCTCGAAGAAACTTCTGAAGCTCTTCAAAGCGATCAATTCCATCCAACTGGTCAAGCATTCTTGTAATTCGTTCGGATCGAAACTGACAACCTACGCCCTGTTTGAGTGCAATCACATCGCGTAAGTGCGTCTGCCTGGCTTCGATACGCTGCATCGATTGTGAAATTGTTAGAGATGCGTTCCGGTCATCTAGGATTAGCTCTTGGCTAAAATTCGAGTACTCTTCCAGTAACGGGTGTCGCTGGTAAACCAGCGATGCACCGGCGAATGGCACAATCGGTGGAGTCCAGAAAAAAGAAGTCGACTCACCACGCGGTTGATAGCCCAGGTCGACATCGGCAATCAAAACTCCTTCATCATTGCGGTGTAATTTGCCAATCACGTCGGGAAAACTCTTTCCAACTGAACGCCCCGTATCGACATAGATCGATGATCCTCCACCCGATGCACAGTCGGCGTAGAGCACTGGGCGACGATAGCGAAGCGACTCTTGAAGCGAAACCGCTTCGAATTCATCCGTGGTGAAGTAAGGCGTTAAGCTAGGAACAGCAACAAACCCGCACGTATCCAAACTCTTGCCAACGAGTTCGCGGTGTGTATCCCGCTCTCGATAAAGGAAGTCTAGGCAGATCAAAATCCCCATGCTGTCGTGAATGCCGGGAATCGAAATGGGGCTCCACGACTTTCCTAACTCAATACTTTGGATCTCTGGCTTCGCGGCGGACAACTTTGGTTGTAGAGCCAGTACATTGCCGTCGTGAAAAACTGGGCAAACGGCTTGGGCAATCTCTGGATCGTTCGACCAGCCCAAACTTGAGTAAGCGCCGGTTTCGAGGGCCTGTCTTTCTACCCGGTGAGTTCCCGCGACGATCGTTATGCCACGAGATTGATTCATCACATCTCTGAGAATCTCCCACGGGATGCTGTATTCTGGAAAGACGATAATTTTTACTTTCCATCGACGGCAAGCATCCAAAATGGTTTGAATCTTGCCCAGCAACTGCTCTGTGTAGATATCGCGTACGCGCGCTCGTAACGACTTGAGCTTCGCCTTAATCTCCTCGGATACCGAAGCTTGAGGTTCCAGCCAATTCGAGTTTGAATTGGAAAGCGAAAATGTCGGGTTCTCGAACGGAGATTGGCGGTTGAGTCGTATCGCGGGAATATAGTCGAGCTGAACGACGGCAACGCGAGTCTTAACAGGGCTAGGTCTCGGCATGGGTTTTCAATAACTAGAATTGTCTTTATTGATAGAGGCGGAAAGCGTTGGCGATTTCGTGCGATAAGCCACCGAGTCCGAGATGTTCTCACAAATGCGGCCTATAGCATATACTTGAAAAAGGCTATTAACACCTTGGTTTCGTCGAATCTTTCAGGCCCCAATCTGGATGCAAAGCTTGGCGAATCCCGAACCTTCTTTCCAGTACATTACCGCAGACGCGCCGCCTATGTACGCGGTGTCCGATGCGAACCCAACCTGTTAAGTTCTCAACGGCACCGACAGACTGCTAAAGCGAAGATACTAGCGAACTAGCTTTTGGGTTTTTTCGCATCGTGCGGTGTTGAGTGGCCCCACGGAATTACAACTCGAATCACGACATACCGATTTTCAGACGATGTTGATTCGCTGATATTGATGCACTTATGCATTGGTAAGATTGCATTTTCGTCACTTGGCTTGTAAGCGACAACCTCAACGCCAACATTGGCGGCGACGGCTATTGAGTAGCGACGAGCCTGCCAAGCATAATCGCCTGTATCGAGTGGTTTTGAGGTGGCCGTGCGATTTACTTTGTTCTCTATGACCAGCAATTGAGAAAGCACGAGATCGGTCTCGCCACCTGCAACCTCGCCGCCTTCCACTATCGCTGCTGCTCTCGACAAAAAGTGCTTTTTGAGCTCTTGTTGCAATTCCTTCTCAAGAACATTTTGCTTTCCCACAAACAGTCCTGTGCCGTGTGCAACCTTCAAAAAGCAAAAAAGATGCTCAAGAGCGTCTAGGATGACCCCGTGAATTTTCGGTGCGAATCCCGATGGATTCGCGATTGCGAATAATTCCTTTAACTCATTTGCCAAGTCTGTGTTGTCGGAAACAAATCCATCGGGAATCCTTGAGCGAATATCGTTGACCGTAATCGGAAGTAGTCGCACTGTTTCGGATGTATAGGCTAATCCACAATCTGCCGTACAAATGCCAAGTTCGGCTGCTCGATTGAACCAAGATGGTTCTATCTCTCGCTCCGTCTTCGAAGCACGATCAGCACCCGAGTCCATCACGATGCCAAACTTCTCAAAAAACACGATGCGAGCCGCCAGTCCCACAACTGGTACGCACTCTCGATGAGTGAATACGAATCCACACTGTTTTTGGTGTTCATAGGCCTGAGACCATTTTTCGGGATCGAAGAAAAGATTGGGCGTTCCAACATGACCATCTTCCGTTCGCGTTAGGATGTCCCCGCCGCGCATTGCAACTTTATTCGTTGGCAAGTCAACGAGGATGTGCTCTGGATAAATCTCAAAGCTCGGCTTCTTGATAGCCTCGATCGAATCAACGATCTCCTTCGCTTTTTTGAAGATTGACGAAGCAAGACGTTTGCAGCCTTCTATGCCCGCAAGCTCCGCCAAAACTGATTGCCACTGCAAGGCTCGGGCGTCTCGCTTGTCCTGGTCGGACAGCACATGAAGCCCGGATATGAAGCGTGGCGCAAAAGCGAATGCTCGGTAATGAACTTCTCTTGCATGTACGAGATCGGAAAGTTGTCGGCTTCTTTGCTTACCTCCCTGAATCTGTTCGTGTGAAAGATGGCCACCGAGTACGAATACGGTTGTGTCATCGGGAAGGTCGAAGAAAAGCTCTCCGACTGTGAACGGCTTACCTCGCTCTTGTTCCGCCAATTCAATTAAGCTTCTTACCATTGCCTCAGCTGAGCGAACTTTATGATGATAATAAAGGCGATCATAGAGCATGGCGCGTCCGACGATCATCTGTTCGTACGCACCCAAGCCACTCAACGAGATTCCGATCTCGTGGTATTTCTTGTTCGGGGAAGCATCAGCGCGTTTGCGCATCTCTTGGTTTGAAGTTACTTCCGAAGTAACTGTTACGACTTCAAGTTTGCTGATGAGGCGATGCAGATCCAGTCCCAACGGCAGGCCAGCATGGTGACTGTCGCGGGCCATGTAGTCTAACTTGTCTGCATCCAATGGACCGCTAACTACGCCTGACAAATATCCGGTATCAAGAAAACTCCGTGATCCTAGAATTCGCCCACATATAGAGAACGGAACTTCGGTGAGCTTATCGGTCGGAATTCTCAGGTTAGGGTTTTCGAAAATTGCCTTCATTGGCTCGCTGAGCACAAGCAAAGCTGAGATTATTTCCCCTGGAGCGATCGATGTAACACCCTCGAATTGAGATCGTAAGATAAGGGCTGCTTGTTTGAATTCGCTATCAAGCCTCGCAGCGATCAGTAGCTCTGTGGCATGACTGAATGCCCCGTGTCCGATGTCATGGAGTAGCGCCGCAAGTCTAATTGTGCAGTAATCATGATCATTTACTTCGGGAATAGTCTCATCTCTGTCCTTCCCAAATTTCCTGCGAGCCTTCGCGTTACGACTCAACGACTGAATCATCCTTTCTGCCGCTTCAACGACGCCACGAGAATGTTCGAGTCGGTCATGTCCTGCCCCTGGATAGACCAAATGTGCCATGCCAAGTTGTCGAACGCCACGCAATCGTTGCAACAGTAGGCAGTCCAGCAACAATGTTTCCCAAGGATACAAAACGATGTCACCCCAAACGGGATCGTTAAACGTCTTTGGAAAACCTCGTACCTCTTTTTGAAGTCGCTTCCTTGCAAACTCCGTCCAGGACTGCGCTTTATGGGCGAGTTCTTTCCAGAGTGTTGGGGCGTATTTTTCTAGCTCCCCTCTTATGTGATGAGGAACTTCCACGTGCTAGTAGTCCTCGATCAATGCGTGATCTGCCAAGACGAGTTCGTGCTGAACTTCCGCAGCGTATTCCCTAAGTTTGTTACCAAGGCTACGCCCAACATCTTCACTAATTCCTAGGCTTGCCAGAAAACGAGATGCAACACGCGGACTTATTTGAACTTCAGTCGTCTCGTAGGATGGATTGGGAGCACTCGTCAGCTGTGCTCGCTGTGCCCATTCAAGTATGGCAGGCAATTCGACACACTGTAACCCGATACGAGAATCAACGAAAGTCAGCCCAGTGCTCAGCCAATCAGGGGCATCAACCTCCGCAATCACTTTCCGCAGTGCTCTATCTAGAATGCTGTGCGAAGTCGGAATTCTAGCTTGGCCGTTATCGGCAAGTCGCCAACAACAAGTGATAAGTTGCGCGATGCGGTGAAAATCGTTCATCGATGGCTCCATGCGGTTCGAAACTTTCTAGCTATGGTACAACGGCTAGCATTTGGCTGCCAGGGGAAACTCCATCGCAGGGCAGTTTCCTAATCCCTGATTTGTCGATTGGGGGTATTAACCGGACTTTGGCGAAGTTTCCTGTTTTCATTATAGCTTATCCAACGTGACCGCTGGAAAGGCCAGTTCAGCCGGGAAGCTAGAGGCAGTTGGATATGCGGCTCTAGGGCCCTCCACAATTTGACGTCTGGCAATACACGGGAAACTGCGATCGACTGAATAATCGCACGTTGCTGGTCCGAAAGACGCCGATAGGGCCACGCCCCCCTTGATGCTGTGCAAGTCTCGTAGAACGCCAATCTACCTGCTTTGTTTTGCCGCGGGCAATGAGAAGGGTGCACCGACTGCCGTTCGAATGGCGCAAGACATTCTGCGGCCTTAGGCGATTGCTGCGACCGTTGAGCGAGTGTCGAGTGGTAACCTTAGGCTTGACTCTAATTCTCGGCGGACTGCGAGCGGTGGGATTGGTTGACGTTTCACAGTCGGAAATTCATCGTAGGTTCTGCCATCGAGCTCGCGGCCACGTCGAGACTTTCTTACGCCTCCCCACTGCTTGAAGAAGAATGGAACGCTTTGCTTCTCGCATTGCTCTCGGATCGAAGTGACCCACTCGACTTGCATTGGCCGCGCTCCGTTCCCGCTCTCGCCGCCGACAATCACCCACTGTATGCGTTTGAGATTGAGCGTACCCAAGTCTTCAAGGAGCGGCTCAATGGAAAGGAAATTCATCTTCGCTTTTGCATCTCGCAATTGCTGGATTCTCGGTACACCCGACTTCTTGTTTTCGACGCTGGTGCCCCACCAAATGTGTTCCAGCTTGGCTGCGAAGCTCAGCTTGGTCTTCAACAAATCTCGCAATCGGTCTGCTCGTTTCGTCAACACTTGGTAGATGTGCCAGTTGGCAGTTGCCATCACTTGAGCAACTTGAACGATATAGTCGTCTGGGACATCTTCATGGAATAGATCGCTCATCGAATTCACGAAGACCATCTGTGGCTTTGTCCAATGAAATGGCTCCGGCAATTTGTGAGGTACGAGACGAAGGTCGAACCCGAGCTCAAATGGATTGCCTGGGACTCCACGAAAGCGTTCTGCAAAGGTTTCTGCATAACAGTTCTTGCAGCCGGCGCTGATCTTCGTGCAACCTCGCACTGGATTCCACGTAGTGTCTGTCCACCCGATTTTGGAGTTTACGCTCATCATTTATCTCCTTGCAACACACGTAGAATGGAAGAACTTTCACCGACTACCGCAGGTCAAACTTCTGCTTGTGTCTGGCCAATTCCTTTTGAGTGAAACGTCTCTGTAAGCTCGGCTCTCCGTCAATCGTATCAACTAGTGATGCTTGAATTCGAGCTGCGTCGTTAGCGGGAAGGGGTTGCTTGCCTGATGGATGGCTTGCGATGGAATCTCGTCGAAGCAGAATGTCATAACGAACTAACGTCTCTTCATTGTAGGAAACGAGCACATATCCGATCATCTGCCGCCGATCGATTGCGACGAGAACGTCGCCACGAACTTCCCAGTGGGGTACGCTTTCCCAGTTGCTGACAAGCCCGACATGTATCGGTAATCGATCTGGCGCTGCTTCTGTCCAGGTCGATTCTACCCGCCGCAACAAGGCCTCTCGATCCTTGGACGAGTAGTCGTCGGGTGGCAGTCGGTTACTACGGACCAAGTCATCGGCAATCGACTCGCTTTTGGAACGGAGCTCACTTTCAAACATATCCAACATCTGAGCCCCTTCTGTGAACTCGTCCTTCTTTCCGAGGGCTCGAATAACATCGAGTCTGCGTTTCATTTGCGAGAGTTGCTTGATCAACTCTCCGTCACTGCGGAGCAGGGTTTGGTCTGCATTTCTAAGAACACTTCGAGCGGCCGAAACGTCGGCCTTGAGTTTGTTTAAATCCGCGCGGAGCATCATGCTTTTCTCAAACTCAGCCAACCGACGGCGTGTGGTTTGAATTACCGTTGCGGCCTCAAAAGGCGTAGGTGGCGGACCGTAGGGAGCGACTGGGGGAAGATTGTTTAGCTTTCGTTTACATAGTGCCTCCAAAAGGTCTGCCTCACGTTTCAAGGTGGGCAGTTCCGCTAACACGGCGACTTCATCCCATGGATAAGGCCCGCCTATGTCGTCGAGGGGGAGCTGTCGCAACTGCTCAAGCCTTTCACCGATGTCGGTCTTTTCACGCCCTTCATGGATACTCGTTGCGAGTGTTCGAACCCATTCCGCGCGATCGGGTTCCAAAGGAAATATGTGCACAGCTTCGGCGTAGTCGCATTTCATCGCTTTGACGATCGCTTCAGCAGATCGTTCGTCTTTGAACGAGGCCAGCTCATAAAGGGCAGTTGTTTTCTCCTGTACGTTCCCTTCTTCAAGCTGTTGGAGGAAATAGTCTCGTCGAGCCTCATCGCTGGGAACCATAATCGAGAAGTAGTCCTCGCCAGTTTCAAGCGGGAATTCACTTGTGCTTGTGATCCATCCCTCCTCAGGCTTGATATCATAAATATTCTGATATCGAGCAACGGTTACAGTCCGAGGAGCTCTGACTCTCTGCTTAACAGCACGCAAGAAATCCGTTTCGGATAAGAACAAAGTTCCAAATTGGGATACCCCAAGGAAGGCTTCTCGAATCGAAGGTTCCTGCGTGTATCCTCGATTCAGTTTGACCGACTGTAACAATTCAGCGTTACCACGGATAAACAACAGTCGAAACCGACCCGCAGAGTCTGGCAGCAAAGCATCTGCTCGACGGATGGCCTTGGTGAGTGGCCATTGAACAGCTTCCTGCTGGCCCTTGAGAGTTCGGAGAATTTTAGGTTTCGTATCGGTTTCTTCATCGGCATATTCCGCAATGAGGATGACATTGCTCTCGTCCACCAACCACTCTACCGAATACAGGACGGATAGCGTATACGTTTGCCCGCAGACGACGGATGAAAGGAGCATTAAGGCCGAGATCGTTTTTAGAAATGTTACGGCGTAATGCAACATCACGGCGACCTTTCGAAGAGCATGCCATCCTAATCTGGACGGACAGATTGATTGTGTATGTAGCTGCTTGGAGGTACGGCCCATGTTTCCTGCAAGGTGCAATTGAATTACCAGCGATTATAGCAACGACAATGCTATGGGGACACAGCTTGCGCTTGCCCGCTAGCGCACGGTGTGCCCCCGCACGGTGAGTTCCCGCACGTTGAGTTCCCGCACGCCCTTGTCCCCAGATGCCTAGATGCCTTAGACTACTTCGCGTTCGCCCGAGCCTAAGGTAGCATGGTGCTCGTCAGATGCCCGATGATTAGTTAGATGCCCGATGAGCATCGAGTGACCATCGTCACTTATACTAAGACGGCTTTGGATCTCAGATCGATCAGTATCAGGGATTGCAGCCACCAGTGGATCAGTAACTTAAGGCACCGCTATGGAATCGAGCGCTGTGCACGAACACGACGAGTTGCTGACTCGCGTAAAGGAAAGAACGATCGATCTATGGAGCGGCGAACCGTTGGATGAGCTTTACGCATCAGCTTGAGTTGCTACTTCGTTGCTGTGTCACCAAGAGTCTTCCGAACCGAAAGAGGCATTATGGAACTACGATCTGAGCTACGCCCGCCACTTCTTGATCAGAGTTTGGTGAATCATCTCGCTGAGCTTGCGGATAAACTCGATGGGGCTCGGCCTGGCGAGTGGGATGAGTGGCTGAATGAATTCAACAAGCTTGCCGGAACAGAAATACCTTTTGAGCACTTTCAGGGGATCTATGGTGGTGAGTGCCACGTAGATTGGGTGCGTCGACTTCTTTTCGAAAAACTGATTCGTCCAGCACAAAACGTGACTCGGGACGAATTGATCGAGGTTACTAGACTCGCAATGCCCCAAAACGGTGATCCTGATTTTGAAGCTTATGAGAGAATTCTTGACGTCAATACCGGCGGCCGCGGTTCACAGTTGATTTTCGAGCCACCCGATCTCGATCCCGCGACAAACACTTGGGGCGATGGTCGACCATTGGGCGAATACGATCCGACCC
>CAYWNG010000162.1:3619-11102 GCA_964458685.1 uncultured Pirellulaceae bacterium | reverse complement strand
TGACCCACGGTCAGCTCGTCAATGCTGACATCATCCCAAACGATGGCGGCCATCGCAGTCATCGTCAATATGCTGTGCGGAAAGGGATACTGATTGTCTTTAGGAGCAACAAGAGCAACGTCATAGCTAATAATTCGTTCGTTATCGAAATCTTTGTCAGACAGCATCCATCGAACGGCGTCCATGTTACTCAAGAACTGATAGTCAAGCACCTTTGGGCAAAGCACCGCAAGCTGGAACGTGTAGGGCTTGAGTTCATTGGCTACCGGACGTTTATCGCTGTTCGGAATCGGGTTCATCAGCGGCATAGCGCGAAGTTCAGAGTTAATTCGCAGTGCCGTCAGAGGAGTTAGACCAGAAGAATCAAAGGCTTGCTCGACCTTCTTCTTCGTAGTCGGAGGAATGTAGACTTGCAATCCAACCGTCTTCTCTTGACCCTTTGGTAAGGTCGTTCGTCGGCTATATTCGTTGACGAAGTTAGTGCTAGGCAAGTTGGCTTTATCGGCACCATAGTAAATGCCACTGACTAGCTGAACTTGCATGTCCTCGCGATTAGCCTTGAAGGTCTGGACTGTCTCATGCCAGTGACCAGGCTTCACGATCAAGAGCTTGCGATCCTTGTCGACTGGCAGCGATGTAGGGTCGCCAACAATCAGCGCATCCTTTTCCCGCTCTTTCTTCTTCGCCAACTCTTCCTTGGTCAGCTTTTCATCCTCGTTTCCGCTCTGGCATCCGCTACAACCAGTCAGTGCTGCCAGTAATGCGATCGTACACAAAAAAAGGCATTGGCGAATTCGCTGGGCAGGCGTAATCATGAACTCTCCGCTCAAGGCGTTTGGATTTCTTTGGATCGCGGTACAAAAATCTATCCACTAGCAAAGGGACCTAAGCAGTTACGGCCAATCGATTACGGCCTATCGATCCCTGACCGACTATTGTTGCATGTTTGTACACCAAATTGCAACTACCGTATCCACACAATAGCTAGGTTCACAAAAAGATTCGTGTTCGAAACCAAAGAACAAACGACTTCACCCGCCGCCCCTACTGTTCGGTCGAGTCGGTTACTATTCTATTTTCGCAACAGATCGTTTCTGCGTTTGCTCGCCAGAACTTAAGCCCCAGAACTTAAGCCTAGGAATCTCTTGATTCAAAAAGTGCTCAAGGCTGACGGTTCTAGATTTTCAGCCCAGGCCGTACAAAAAAGACTCCCATGGAACACCCAGTTATCGCCATACGACGCGCTACTTTGGAAGACGCCCCGATGCTTTCGAAGTTCGGTGCCGAGCTATTCGAAGCTACCTTCCGAGGCACTTGCCCTGACGAAGACATGAATCAGCAATTAGCCGACTACTACAACGTCGGCCAAGTCTCTGCCGAGTTAAGCGACCCGGAGGACTTTTTCTATCTACTAAGCCTCGATGAAACGGTCTGCGGATACTCGCGGTTGAAAAAGGGAAATCCACCACCAGAAGTCATTGGTACTACGCGCGCGATCGAGCTCAAGAGGCTCTACTTCGCTCAGCACGCTCATGGAAAAGGACTAGCGGCGAAGCTGATGGAGTTCAATCTCGAACTAGCTCGCAAGATGCAGTATCAACGCGTCTACTTGAGCGTTTGGGAGCACAACGAACGTGCCAAAGCGTTCTATCGCAAGCTTGGTTTTGAAGACACAGGAGTTGGCAATCCATTTCCCATCGGCCAAACGCCGCAGATGGACTATTGGTACACTTTGGATCTCTAGACTGTCCTAGAGTCGCTCCTGTTTCAAGCGGGATTCCTTGGCATTCATAGCCACCTCTGCCCAGCTCAGCCCACCTCTTCGCAGCCTAGCTCACCTCAGCGGTTAACTTTATGCGGGAATTCGGTCGAATCCCACTATGAAATCCCACTACGAAATCCCACTATGAAATCCCAAGATAGGAATTCTGCCGAATCCCATCACATCAAGTATCAATTGCGTCGCCAGCCGCGAAAGGCTTGGCATTCTCTTCGGTCTTTTGCTCTTCGCGCCAAGGCTTGTTGGCCTTGTAAGCCTCCAACTCTTTTTCAAGTTGCTCAAGTTGCTCGTGGCCATTTTCCTTGCCGAGTTCGACGGCCTTGGTTGCCCATTCACGGGCCTTTTCGAAGTCACCGGTTTCAGCGTATGCGGCGGCCAATGTACTGAGGATGTGAGCCTCTTTGTACTCGGTTGCTTCGCAGGCCTTGAGAGCAAACTCCAGCGCCTCTTTGCCATTGCGGATGTCATCTTTCGGCGAAGTCGCAAGTACCCAAGACAAGTTATTGTAAAGCCCGCTTAGGTCTTCGTCGGTAGCTCGTTGCTCGTCGGAAACTTCATCCTTGCTTTCCATAACTCGAATTGCTCGACGATAGTCTTCGATGGCTGCGACGTGTTCGCTGATACTCAACTTCGCATCTCCGCGCAATCGCATCGCTCGCCAAGCGTTCTTGTCGCGACCAATCGTCTCGTCCAGCAGCTTGATCGCTAATCGAGGTCGATCATCGGCTTGATAGTACGAGGCTAACTGCATGACCCAGTTTTGGTTATTAGGGTCCACTCGCACTAGCAGTTCCATGTCTTTAATTGCATCGGCGTAACGTTTTTCTTGAGCCGCCAACAGAGAACGCATCAACACGCCCTGTACCGAATCAGGTTCAAGGAGCAGAGAATCGCTGATGTCACGATTGGCTTTTTCCGTTTCGCCTTTTGACAAATACAATTGACCGCGGAAAAGAAGAGCTTCGAAGTCGCGACTGTTCAGTTCGATTGCCTTGTTCAAATCAGCGAGTGCATCTTCTTCTTTGTCTTGAGCCAAGTTGATGCGACCACGCCAGCGATAGTTGTTGCCATTCTTGGGGTCGTATTCAATTCGCTTCGTCAACATCTTGATCGCTTCGTCAAACTTTTTCAGTTGAACGAACGCATCCAAGGCTGCAGTGAACGCGATCGGATTGTCCTTATCCTTTTCAAGCAGCTTTTCAGCCTCGACGGCGGCCTCTTCGAACTTCTGAGTTGTTAAGAGAATTGCAATTTTTGCCTGCCAAGCTTCGGTGTTTCCGGGGTTGAGCTGCAGAGACTTGTTCAAGTCCTTCAGCCTCTCGGCCGGTTCACGTTGCAACCCAGCTCGGAGCATATAGGCTTTGGATTGCTCTTCTGGACTGCTCTTGAGCTGTTCAATGGCCGAGTTCACGAAGCCAATTGCCTTCTCGCGACTTCCGCCCGGTAGCGTTTCTAGTTCGGCTCGCAACAAGTAAGCATCGGCTAGGCTAGGATTGTTGGCGATCGCCTTGTCCAAGTCTGCCACCATTCGCTGTAGCAGATTTCGCAAAGCGTTGGGGTTATTCGCAATTCGTGCGAGCCGCTGTCGATTGGCTTGAGCACGTTGCAATGCAGAAGCCGCCAGCATGTTCTTGGCCAGCTCTTTACCCACATCATCTAATCCGGCCTCGATGGCTTGTTCGCACAGTTCGATCACCTTGCCCAAGTCCTCGGGAGTCGTAGCGCCGAGCTTCCGTTCTGTAGCTTCGTCCAACTTGGCTTGCCCAGCGTCTTGAGCGAAGGCCGCATTACCGCTAATCAACAGCAGTGAGAGAAAGCACAATCGTAGGGTGTTGAACCGATGTAGCGATAACATTCCTAATGTCTCCGGTCGTTAGATTCGCAAATCCACGAAATTGGCAAGTCACCGTCGCGGCAAATCTAAGTGTGACAAGACCGCTGGCGAGGAAGGCGTGAGGTATGCACCAAACAATCTGCAATCGTACAAAACAATTACGAACCGCTTGGCGGGTCAATGATTGACGTTATTATCCTACGCTAACGGCAAGGAAATAAGAATACCGAACTAAGCATTCCTTGCGTCGTCGACAAGAACCCCTTCGACGATAACCCCTGGAACAGACGAGGCGATCTTGAATAGCGGGCTTACTTTGACTTTGCTGAGGCATGCGAAAAGCGATTGGGCCAATCCAAAGTTGGATGATCACGATCGGCCTCTCAACGCTCGCGGGCGCAGGTCGGCACCTCTCATTGGGAAGTACATCGAAGAAAAAGAGATCCCCATCGACGTCGTCCTCGCCAGCACCGCTATTCGGGCTCAACAGACCTTGGAGCTTGTTGTGTCGAGCTGGGAGCGCCGTTCTCCAGAAGTCTTTTCCACATCGAATCTGTACTTGGCAAGTCCGCGAAAAATCATCGATGAGATTCAAAAATTGCCCGCGCATTGGCGGTCTGTGTTGGTCGTTGGCCATAACCCTGGGATGGGCGAACTGGCGTCCATTTTGGCAGGCGAGGAGTTCGATTTTCCCACCGCCTGTTTGGCAAGTTTTGAAATAAGTGTTGAAAATTGGCAACAATTTCCCGCGGATTTTGCTGCCCAGGGGAAATTAGTGCAGTTTTGTTGCCCGCGAGAGCTGGAGTAGTTTTTCCCCGTGCCATCGCCCAAAGGCCAACGAAACGGCCTAAAGGCCGAAATCAGCCTCTTTCTGGACAGTTAGAACTCGTCAAAATCGAGCAATGCGTTATTTCAGCTTGTCGAATTATGATGTTTGGAAAGAATGTTTGCCGATGATGAAACCAAAAGTACCGTTTCTGACGTAAATACCAATAGGAACAGCGGATTTCAATTTGCTTCGACGCATTCTTTCTTAGCAAATGAGAACGAAGTTCGGAAACTGGGAAAATCCCACCATGAACGATACGACCGCTAACACGTCCACCAAGCGCTTCACGCTTGAGGAAGCCACGGCAATGTTGCCGTTGGTCCGGTCCATCGTTTCGGATATCTGCGAGGTATTTCAGAGCGTGACTTCTCGACGAGTCGAACTGCATCGGTTGCTTCGTAAAGGCAATCGCGGAGCAGGCCGAATCTACGACGACGAGATGGCAGAAAGTCGCGCCGATCTTCAAGCTGAATACGACCGCATTTGGCAATTCCGAGCTGAGCTTGAAACTTTGGGCATTTTGCTTCGTCAACCCGAAGAGGGATTGGTTGAGTTCCCAACGCAAATCGACTCGGAAGCAGCCTTCTTCTGCTGGCGACTAGGCGATACAACGATTTCGCACTTTCGCTTGGCTTCGCAACCAGCCGGGCAACGTTGGCCGATTCAGGACCGCAACTAGCTTACGACAACTAGAGAGTTGCGATCGCACCGCGCCGTAGTCAGACCAGAACAGTCCCTCGCTGACGCAGCGGGTTGTGAAGGAGTACCTCGCTAACGCAGCGGGTTGCGAAGAGTCCCTCGCTTACGCAGCGGGTTGGGCTCTTTAATCGCCAAATTGGGGCCACGCTGGCAAAATCTAGGCAATGAACCCTATAATGTGGGCTCACCTACGTTCTTAAGCTGGCTCCATGATTTCGTAGTTGCCAAAAACGGACCAACACGCCTCCCTTTTTGGAACTGACTCAAACCGACTAGCGTCTACCCCCTTCGCAACGCCAACCCAACGCGGATCTATGTCTAGCGACCAGGAAATCATTGACGCCGTACTGGCGGGAGATGCGGCTCGTTTTGACGAGCTGTTCGACCGCTACCATCGTCGTCTATTTGGACTCCTCTGGCACGCTTGCGGCGACCGTGAATTGGCCGAAGACTTGGGGCAAGAGGCTTTTCTTCGAGCGTTTCGTAAGCTGCATTTGTATTCTGGCCAAGCTCAGTTTTACACTTGGCTAGCTCGAGTCGCCATGAATTTGCTCTCCAGTTTTCGACGTAAACGGCGCATCGAAAACGAAGTAGATCGCGAGGGTTTTGAAATGGTCATGGACTCGGTAGGAGACTTTCAATCGCCAGACTCACAGGCCCAATTGAGCGAAACGCAAACATACGTTCGTCAAGCGATTGCAATGCTGGATGAGGAAAGACGGGTTGTGCTAGTACTGCGAGACTTTGAAGACATGGACTACGACTCGATCGCCAAAATCCTCGACATTCCCATTGGAACTGTCCGTAGCCGACTTCACCGTGCTCGCGTTGAACTGAAGTCGCTGTTTCAATCCAAAGCAACTCAGCTTGGAATTGCGGAGGAATCATGACTCAAAATTCGCCTCAAGCCAATTCTATTCCCGAGGAATGGTTGTCGGCCTATTTGGACGATGAATTGTCAACGGAACAGCGACAGTTGGTCGAAGCGGCCGTCAAGGAGCAGCCCAAACTGGCGCAGTTGCTCGACGAACTTATTGCAACGCGACGCTTAATTCAACAGTTGCCAACTTTTCCAACATCTTCCTCCCGACGATCGCCGTCAAGCTCGAAGTCGGCGGTCTCCGATTTGGACGATGGACTGGATAGCCTGGATGACTCGTCGAATTCCAACAACCTAGCCAGTGCAAGTGACCGACAGCTTCAGCAGCGACTTGCCGACGATCGTCCAACCGTTGACTTGGCTCGTTCCGATGATGGCGACAGCTCATCAAGATTGTCATGGCGGATGCTCACCTTGGCCGCAAGCCTGATTGGCATTGCAGCTTTGGGAGGAACTCTTTGGTATCAATCGGATCGATGGTTCAATTTGGCGTTGGACACAAGCTCGGATAATCGCGTCGGCTCGGCCATGATTCCTGAGGGATTAGTGGATAGCGATAGAGGCCCCAAAGCGATTGCTGGCGGTGAAAGTTCCGGCGAAGGGTCAGTTGCTCCAATGTCCGCGCCAACGATAGATCCACTCGGCATGCAACGCTCGATGTCCGAAGTCGGAATGGGCGGAGCGCCAGGCGGTGGAGTGCGAGAGCTTGCTGGCGGTTTTGGCGAAAGCGGTTTCGGAGCTGGCGGCTTAGGGGGTGGAGGTTTAGGTACTGGAGGCTTAGGTGGTGGGCTCGATGGCAGTATAGGCGCAGCCCCAGCAGGTGTTTCTCCCGATCAAGCTTTCGATTTGGCTCAACAATCAATCGGCCAGCCTAGTGCGAAGGAGACCTTCAACCAGTTGCATGATGACGCCAAAGTGCTCAACGCCCCCGCAATGCAAGGTGAAGTTCCATCGAAGAGATCGGATGGTTTCGTTCCCTCAGACCTATTTGCAGGTCCACCGATGCCGGGTGGCGGCAATCAGTTCGGAGCCCGCAATGCGCTCGAGTATCTCAATCCAAGCTCATCATCTGCCGCTGGAGCTATGTCGCCCACCGGAGCTATGTCGCCCGGAGCTATCTCGCCCACCGGAGCTGTGTCGCCCGGAGCCGTTCCAGCCGAACAGATGTTGGGTTCTCAACTTCCGTCTGCCGCGCCAGCAATTACTAATCCAAGTGTTATCAATCCGAGTGTTGCCAATCCAGGCTTAAACAGTCCAGGCTTAAACAGTCCCAGTCTAAACAGCCCTGCACCTTCCGATATCGCAATGGAACTTAGAGGCATAGCCAAGCCAGCCGATGCTTCGCAAGTTGAGCCGAACATTAATCGGGCCATGCCGATGAGCGCGGCACCAGCGGCCCACTTACCAGCAGCGCCCTTACCAGCCGCCCCTTCGAGCACGACACCTTCAATCGCAGCCCCT
>CAYWNG010000162.1:0-3519 GCA_964458685.1 uncultured Pirellulaceae bacterium | reverse complement strand
CCTTCAATCGCAGCCCCTACGATCACCGCCCCAGCAACGCTGTCGGAAACGACTCCGTCCCATGCAAGAATCTCTGATGACAATAATGCTGCGCCAGAAGCTTCGTCGCCGGCCACCTCTGAGCTATTTAATCCTGCAAAGCCGACGCCGGCCAATAATCTGAGTCCCACCGCAAGCCCTGAAGAAATGCTGGAGCGGTCGCGCAATGCAGACCGTACCGTCGAACCATTACCACCGCCTGCGCCTGCAAACTCCAGAGCCATGCCTGGTATGAAGGCCAAGCAAGGATCAAAGGGGGCGTCTGATAGCGATGCAGCTCGCACGCCCGAGTTGATGCGTGGACTGGATGCAGCCAATTCTGCGACGCCCGCACCATCCTTAACACCCCCTGCGGCATCACTTTCCGAAGCAGCTCAATCCACAAATGCGGCTGAAGGCGAATCACAAAAGAAAAGCCTGCCACTCAAGGCACAGGAAAAAAAACAAGTCTTGATCTCCAAGTCCGCGCTATACAGGTCATCGGCCTGGAGCGATGCGGCCGTGACAGCGCAGATGGAAGGCAATCCGCTTTACCGACCCATGCTGAGCTTGCTCAGCGATACCAAACAAGACAAGTTGATCAAGCAACAAGCCGATTCAAAAGCGAATCAGGCTGACGATTCGGTTTTGACTGCCGTCGTGCGACTAACGGCCAATCAAAGGGCTGCCGTCATCGAGCAATCCAAGCAACTTGGAATTGAACCAGCTATCAAGGACGATGGACAGACCGCTTGGGTACTATTCTTGAGTGCAACAGAGCTCGACCGACTTCTGGAATCAGCGAATCGGCAAGAGAAGCTGAGTATCTTTTGGATCTCTCCCGCCAAACAATCGGCGTCAGGGGATCGCCGAGTTCTAATTGTTAATCCGTTTTAGCTACGATGGCAGTCAAACTACTTGGCTGCCTTCCCAGCCCGGACGATCCAAACGCTGCTAGGCGAGTGATGGAGTACACTTCGGGAAACACTTCCGAGAAAGAACCGGGCCATAAAGCTTCGGCCTGTGTCACCAACCATCAGAATATCCGATTTCTCTCGCTCGACAAACGCCGCCAAGCCATAGCCCGCGTTAGCACATTGCTCGACATTTCCGGTCACTTCGCAGCCCAACTTTTCTTGCGCAGCACCGACCGCCTTGGCCAAGATTTGTTCGTGAGCGGCGATGATCTCTTGAGGGTCGAACTGCACAGGGATTTCGCTAAAGTTGTCCATGGGTAGAACCGCGGCGTTGACCAAATCGATCTTTACACCTTTGTTCCAACCCGTTCGCACAAGTTCATCAAGAACGTTGTGGCTTGGAGCCGAATCGTCGAAGCCGACCGCGATTTTCAATGGTGCATTACTGTTCAGACCGGGTGTGTCGCGGACAACTAGGACCGAACATGGTGCGTGAGTGGCAACATAGTCGCTAACGCTTCCGAGCAAGACTCGAGCCAGCAAGGAATGACCTTGAGCGCCTAGAACAACTAGATCAACGCCAAGTTCTTTGGCTCGATCCACAATCACCGCTACGGGATGTCCTTGCACAACTTCGCCTGTCGCCGTAACACCAGCCTCAGTAAACGACTTGATCGTGTTATCGACGCTGGCCTGGCATTGTGTGGTCAGTTGCTTGAAATACTCAGTTCCAAAATCAAGCTCCATCGGACCAGGAACAGCCGCTAAGTTCACCACAGACAACACGTGAACTTCAAATGTCGCCACGGGTTTGAGTCGCAAAAGTAATTTCGTTGCCAGCGCAGAACTGTCTGAGCCATCGGTAGCCACTAAAATCTTCATCGCAAGGCCCCTGTCCATCGTAAGAGAATGAAAGTGTGGCCATGCGCGTTTGCGCTAGCCGATCTCATTCGTATTCTACCGGATTCGACGACGGAGATTGGAGTATTGATCTTAGTGGGACCAATTGCCACAGATTGTCTGGCGACGGTGGCTACTTGTCTTTTTGATACAACCGTACTGCACGCTCGACAAGAAAGAAATTACGACCTTCGAATTCGGTGAATTGACCCGATACAGTCCATTTGCAGTCTTCTGGATCTTCACGATTGGCGCGGTAGATTCTCTGAGCGGCCAAGTTCTCAAGCACTACGACTGGTTTAGCTCCATGACCAATTGTCACCCACAGTCGATCACCTTCCGTACGAAACGATACCGGTTGTTGCTCTACACGCGTCCCTTCACGATGGACTTTGGGGGCAGCTTCGCCGTCACTCTTCTTCTCTTCTTGCGCGATCGATACAGTCAACGCAGCTAGGACGATAAAGCCGGCGGCTAGATAGAGGCCTCGTCGATTTAAGAACCTAGAGATTTCTGAACGTCGATTCACAGCCGGAAACTCCCCAAGTCGTTCGCCGCCGCCCCAACCGATACAAGCCGCGGGAACTGGTATCGTTGGGGCTGAAAAAGAGAATAATGAGTTTTGCTATGCCTTGGGTCTAGGCAGCACCATCGCGTGCAAGCAGATCACGCCACCAACCGTCAGCAAAGCCCAGCCGAGCCAGTTGGGTGGCTTGATGGCCTTTCGTGGTGATGGATGCATGGACATGTACATTTGCGACCCAAGGTCGTTGGTCGCAAGCTGAGCGTCTTTCACAAATCTCGCCAGCGCCCGCGTGCTAGTTTCATTCAGCACAAACGAATCAACCATGCGAAACTGCAAGCCCAGCAACAGAAGCAGAACGCCTACCATGAAGTAGCGATTTCGATCAAAGTCCATCTGTCAATCTCCACGTGAAAGAAGCGCTACGGCTTGTATCGAGCTTGAACTAGCTGAACAATCAGGAAAGTGCCAAGCCAGTCACAACAAAATTCGAGGAGCTAAAGCAAAACCCACAACGAAGTACAATTGGCTATAATCCTCCTAACCTGACCGGACTTAATCTGAGCAACCAGACTTGCTTCGAAGCTACCTACCTCCGTTACAGAATGAACGCCTTAGGCTCGCTCTGCAAATTTTGGAAAGTTGTGAATGAACCACGTTAAGCTGAAAGGATTGATCGCAGCGGTTTTAACACCGATCCATCCAACGAGTGGCGATATCGACCTTAGTGCGATTCCAGCCTATGCCGAATATCTTCTCAACTCTGGCGTTACTGGGTTCTATTGTTGCGGCAGTACTGGCGAGGGCGTTTCGTTAACGACAGATGAGCGAAAGCGAGTTGTCGAAGCTTGGGTTAAGGCCACAGCGGGTCGGGCCACATTGATTGTTCAAGTTGGCCACAATGCCTCGCGCGACGCGGCGGATCTGGCTAGCCACGCTCAGGCAGTGGGAGCCAACGCGGTTTCAGCGACATGCCCCTCGTACTTCAAAATTGACTCGGTCAGCGGCCTAGTCGAATGCATGGTGGAAATCGCTGGGGCGGCTCCTCAACTGCCGTTCTACTACTACCACATCCCTTCACTAACCGGATCACGGTTGAGCATGCCGGATTTCCTTTTGTCCGCTGGACCAAAGATTCCAAACCTAGTTGGCATGAAATAC
>CAYWNG010000161.1:0-11135 GCA_964458685.1 uncultured Pirellulaceae bacterium | reverse complement strand
GTTTCCAGCCGTGATATTTGACGGCTAGGGCCGGATTAGGTCGAAAGTCGAGCCATTCCATATGCTTGTTGTTGACGAATATTGCCGTGTCTCACGAATGATTGAACTTAGGGTAGTTGATCAATCGACAATCTCCCGGTCAACTAATTAAATCTTGATCTACACAGCTAGCTAATCACATCTTGGAAGGGAGTCATCCAAAGACCATGTCCGACAATATTCTTCAACGCAGCGTTACTACTTCGGTTGCTCGAAATCTGGCGACCAGCACCAAGACATCACCCAAGATGATGTCGATCACTCCCCGTTACTTGCTCAAGCTTTTGCCTTGGGTTCAAGTGAACGGCGGCGTCTATCGAGTCAACCGAACGAAAGTCGAACTTGCCAAAGCCGAACGAATCGCCGTCGACTTTGAAAACGACGTAGCTTCAATTCCTGCCAATGCGCTTCGCAGCGTTCCATTGTTCTCGAAGTTGCCCGATACCATTCTAGAACGAATGGCCGGGTACTTCAGAACAGAAAGCGTGCCGATTGGCAACAAGCTATTGGTCGAAGGCGAGGACGGTAGCAAGTTCTTCATTATTGCTCATGGACAAGTTGAAGTCTTAAGCAAAGGCGTGCACGGCAGTAACTTGCGCATCGCTCTGTTAACCGAAGGCGAATACTTCGGCGAATCTGACCTGACCTCGGACAAGCCTTCTGACGCAACGATTCGAACGATTACACCTTGCGTGCTACTTTCGCTATCACGCAAAGATCTGGATGCACTGCTAACAGAGAATCCGAATCTTGTAGATGAGTTCCAAAAGGCGATCGCCGAACATCAAGAGCTACGCTCAAGCGTGAATCGCTACGGCGAGCGGAACATTGACCTGGTCTCGGGCTTTGCTGAGAACGTTGAAATTCCAGAGACATTCGTTGATTACAGTCCAACACCGCGCGAGTATACGCTTTCGTCCGTTCAAACTGTCGTTCGCGTTCATACGCGAGTCAGCGATCTCTTCAACGGTCCGTTCAATCAGTTAGAAGAACAGATTCGCTTGACGATCGAAGGCATCAAAGAGCGACAAGAATGGGAGCTGATCAATAGCAAGAAGTTTGGTCTATTGCACTCGGTCGATCCAGCGATGAGAATCTCTCCGCGTTATGGCGCGCCGACTCCAGACGACTTAGACGGACTTCTGGCATTGGTTTGGAAGAAGCCCGCATTTTTCGTGGCTCACCCGCTGGCCATCGCAGCCTTCTTACGCGAATGCACATGGCGCGGCGTTCCGCCAGTTACGGTAAACGTTTTCGGATATCCAATGATCTCATGGCGCGGCGTTCCGATCGTTCCATGCGATAAGTTGGAGGTCACCAACCGATACCAATCGCGTCAGAGTTCGGGAACGACAAGCATTCTGTTGGTCCGTGTTGGCGAAGAGGATCAGGGTGTTGTTGGTCTCCACCAAGCTGGCATCGAAGGCGAGATTGCTCCGAGTCTTTCTGCGCGTTTGATGGGACTGGATAGCTTGGGAGTAAGTTCGTATCTATTGACTTTGTACTTCTCGGCAGCAGTATTGACCGACGATGCGGTTGGTGTGCTGGAGAATGTCGAAGTGGGTTACTACCACGACTATGTTCAACGGATTCCAAAGTCGTTTGACAATGGACTAGGAATCTAACATGGAACATCCAAGTCCCAATCCTAGCTCATTCGGAGCGACCTCAACTGAGGATAGCTCTCGAGCGCTGATGGAGCAGATATTTAGTCGCTTCCCTGGAATGGCTCAGAACAACGCGGCGATGCCTGCACCGCCGACTCTGGCAACTCCCGCGTTGACAACTCCGGCGCTGGCAACTCCCGCGCTGGCAACACCGAACTTAGCATCTATACCTTCATCGACAGCATCAATTCCAGCTTCACATTCACGTGTTGCTGGAGCGTCGCATGGGTCGATGCCTAGTATGAATCAGGGCCATGTACCGAGTACGAATCAGGGTCATGTGCCGAGTCATATTCCCAGTTCGACCGACTTCCGTATTCTTCAGCAAGCCTGCTCGAACCCTGAGTGTAGTGGAATTGAAAGTCCTGGCGATCCAAGATTGATTTCTTCGGCGATCCCATCTGGACATAATTCAATTCCGTCGGGACACACTACGATCCCATCGAATCAAGGTGCTGAACTCCCTGCAGCAGTTCAATTGGCTATGGAGCGAGTGAATCACGGTCCCAACGAGCACCCAATCGCCTATGGGCACTTGCAAGAATCGCTGAAGCAACTTCACCTTGGTCAGACGGAGCTTCGGCGCTTTTCTTTTGCGAAGCAAATAGGCAAGGAGGCTGGAGAGGGCCATCAGCAGAGCAAATCGTCCAACCTGTTCTACAATCCAACAGAGATGCCCAAACGGACCACTTCGGCCACCCGCTCAGTTGATCCGACATCCGTCCGCGCAGACTTTCCAGCGATCAATCAATCGATCAACGGCCATCCGCTGGTTTGGTTTGATAATGCGGCAACGACGCACAAGCCGCAAGTCGTCATCGATAGCATGTCTAGCTTTTACGCTCGGGATTATTCGAACATCCATCGAGCGGCTCATACTCTGGCGGCTCGAGCGACCGACCACTATGAGGCAGCTAGAGAGACCGTCCGTGATTTCATCCACGCGGGCTCGGTGAACGATATTGTCTTTGTGCGAGGTACGACCGAAGGCATCAACTTCATTGCCAACGCTTGTCGATCATTCCTTCACGAGGGTGAAGAGATCCTTCTAACCGAGATGGAGCATCATGCGAACATTGTTCCATGGCAGATGATTGCTCGTGAGACTCGTGCGCGGATTCGGGTCATTCCGTTCGACGACAAAGGCGAAGTCATGATGGACGAGTATCGCCGGTTGTTGTCGGTGAGAACTAAAGTCGTCAGCGTGACTCATGCTTCCAACACTCTTGGAACGATTCTTCCAGTCGAAGAGATGGGGGCTCATGCGAGAAAGTATGGGGCCAAGTTTGTCATCGATGGCGCTCAGTCGGTAGCTCACCTACCAATCGACGTTTCGGCGCTGGATTGCGATTTCTTTGTTTTCTCAGGTCATAAAGTTTACGCTCCCACTGGAATCGGAGCCGTTTACATTCGCCCTGAGTTGCAAGAGATACTGCCTCCATGGCAAGGCGGTGGAAATATGATTCATCGAGTGACCTTTGATGAGACCACCTACGCGCCGCCTCCGAATAAGTTCGAAGCTGGCACGCCTAGCATCGGTGATGCAGTTGGCCTGCGAACAGCTCTGCAATACCTGCGTCAATTCGATATTCACTCCGTGGCTGCCTACGAACATTCGCTACTAGAGCACGCGACTAGGGAATTAAAACTGATCGAGGGTGTGAGAACTATCGGCGACGCGATGAATCGAACGGGCTTGGTCTCCTTTGTCATGGATGGCTATAGCACAGAGCAGGTGGGACGCGAGCTTGATCGTCATGGAATTGCTGTTCGAACGGGACATCATTGTGCTCAGCCCTCGTTGAGACACTTTGGCTTAGAGTCCACGATTCGACCGTCGTTCGCGCTCTACAACACTCACGACGAAGTCGATCGATTGATTCAAGTTATTCGAAGCCTGATGCGACGCAAGTAAGTTCGGCATCGCATCAAGGATTGTTTTCTAACCAGATTTGCGGATGAAAGGATCTCATATGGCACACGGGACAACGTACAACAGCGTCGTACAAACCGTTGGAAACACTCCAATGATTCGGTTGAGAAAATTAGCTCCACCGGATGCTGGTACTGTCTTTGTGAAGTGCGAGTTCTTCAATCCGATGAGCAGCGTGAAGGACCGAATCGGTCGCGCTATGATCGAATCGGCTGAGCAATCTGGAAAGTTAAAGGTCGATACTCACATCATCGAGCCAACCAGTGGTAACACGGGTATCGCCTTGGCCTTTATTGCTGCCAGCAAAGGCTATCGCTTGACGCTGACGATGCCCGAGTCGATGTCGGTGGAACGAAGAGCACTGCTGCGGGCTTTCGGTGCTAATCTTGTACTGACACCGGCTGCCGACGGCATGCGTGGTGCGATTGCTAAAGCCGAAGAGATCCTTGCGAACGATCCCAACGGCTGGATGCCTCAACAGTTCGAGAATCCCGCGAACCCACAGTCTCACGAGGAGACAACTGGTCCGGAGATCTGGAACGACACCAACGGTCAAATTGATGCAATCGTGGCCGGCGTTGGCACTGGAGGTACGATTACCGGAGTCGCTCGATATATCAAGGCTCGCAACCCGAACTTTAAGGTCATCGCAGTTGAGCCATCTGCGTCGCCGGTGATCAGTGGTGGCAAACCGGGACGTCACAAGATTCAAGGTATCGGCGCTGGCTTTGTTCCGAAGAATCTAGATAAGAGTCTCATCGATGATGTGATTACCGTAGAAGACGACGCTGCCTTCGAATGGGCTCAGCGGCTCGCTCGCGAAGAAGGAATCATGGCTGGGATTAGCTCGGGAGCCAATGTTTGGGCCGCCGTTCAAATCGCCAAGCGGCCTGACTTTAAAGGCAAGCGAATCGTTACAGTAGCTTGCAGCCTTGGTGAGCGTTACCTGTCGACACCGTTGTTCTCACCGTTCAACTCATAGTCGGTGGAATGCGGCTGCTGTCTGTCTGGACGCGTCTCGCCGGCTTGGTACAAAGCTAGTACCTGAGCAGCTCATCTTTGTTCACGATGCTTAAGAAACAGCCAGCCTTCGGGTTGGCTGTTCGGCTTTTTGAGTCCTGAGAATTCGGTGTAGCGACGAGCAGCAACCGCCTAACGGGGCACATCCAAGCAGATTGCTGTCGTCGCATCTGAGTAGACTAGTTCAGGGCTGACTTACTTCAACCTTGAAGTCTTTCAAAGTACCTTTCGCCGCACCCAACTTGATCAGCGTTGCGACCACTAAAGACGAAGCGGTCTTCATTGGTAGGCTAATTGGTGCGGCTGGTTGTCAAATGTTCGCGGTGGACTATATTCTCGAACACCCTAGGGTCGCGAGTTGACAAGCACGCGACTTCTCAGAATCCGCGGCAACTTGAGGCGATTAACACTCCGTCGAGTATCATCGCTTCCTTTCAATTACTTGGAAATCTGAACTCCGCTGTGAGTGACCAACAGAGACTTCGCCCAACCGACATTTTTCTCATGGTGCTTTTGGGCGCGATCTGGGGTGGATCGTTTCTGTTTATGCGGATCTCTGTGCCTGAATTCGGCCCAATCGCGTTGATTCAAGTGCGAGTGGCCATTAGCGCGGTTTTTCTGCTAGTCGTCCTAGCTTTCCTGGGTCAGCTTGGGCAACTGTATCAGTCGCCCTGGAAAATGCTCGTAGTTGGACTGAGCAATTCAGCAGTACCGTACACGCTATTCGCTTTGGGTACCGGTCTTCTCTCCGCGGGTTTTGCGTCGGTGCTGAATGCCACGGCTCCTTTTTTCGGAGCGATCCTTGGCGTCACGCTGTTTCGAGATCGACTATCTGCAGCGAAGTGGTCTGGCTTGGCGATCGGCTTCGCTGGCGTACTGGTCTTGGTCGCCGGCAATCGGACTTTGGAAGGTAGTGTATTAGGTATCGGAGTCTGTCTGCTCGCAGCCTTTTCTTATGCGGCAGCCGCGCACTACACCAAACGCGAGCTGGCTGGCGTCAATCCGATGGTGATTGCCACAGCTTGTCAAATTGCAGCAAGCCTCTCGATGATTCCCGTTTCAATCTTCACATGGCCAGAACAGTCGCCCAGCATGCAAAGTTGGCTTTCAGCAATTGCTTTAGGAGTCGTGTGCACGGGAGCTGCCTTGGCAATTTACTTCTACCTTATTGGTGCAATTGGTGCGACTCGATCAATCTCCGTGGCCTACCTCATTCCACTATTTGGAGTCTTGTGGGGCTGTATTTTTCTCAATGAGTCGATCACTTGGTCAATCTTGTTAGGCGGCGCGATGATTCTTACGGGCCTGTTCTTCATCTCGCGCAGCCCTGCTAAAACGTCTAGAGCTACCGAGCAGTTACCCTAGCCGCTTTTGCACGATGGTCATATGGTGGATGACGTGACCGACCAACATCCAAAGTAGAGCTCGGGCTGAAACGAGGTGATCGGAGGCTACGCCGCGATTGCTCCATGCGTCGGACTTAATTCGCTTGATCATCAATATGTTGGCTCGACGGCACAGGATCATTTCATCGACTAAGTCCGCTAGCTTGGCAGCTTGAAAGTCGCAGTTATCGATGTACAAGTTCTGATCCATTCCCGGTAGTGGCTGCAAATCGCCGAAAGCAAAGTGATGCAGTCGCTCGGCAAAGATCCGTTCGGTATCGACTAAGTGACCGACGACTTGCTTAATGGTCCAGGTGTAGGGCGGATGCGTCACTGAGGCGGCTTCGTCGGATACGTTTGAGAAGTACTGTCGCAGAAATTCGATCTGCGATTCAAGCAAAGACATGCACTGCCCATCTGGGACCAACTTAATGTAGGTGTTGTAGTACTCGAAATACTCGTCCGTGCCGGGGCGTTCAGAAGGATCGATACTTGGGTTCATCGTAAATTTCCGTTGCTTGAATGTCTAACGATAGAGATTTTGGTAGCTTGAAACGATGCGGTCCAGGAAGTCGTGCTGATCTTGACTCCACCAGCGATTGGAAAAGATCTCAACTTCACGATAACCGTTGAATCCAGTTGCATCGACCCAGTCGCTGATTTGCCGAATATCGATACAGCCTTCGCCCATCAGGCCACGGTCGTTCAGTAGATCGGTTGTTGGAGTCAACCAATCGCAGATGTGAAAGGCGAACAAGCGGTTGGTTCGGCCTGTAAGTTCAATCTGCTGTTGGAGTTGATCATCCCACCATACGTGATAGACATCCACTGCGATTCCCAATGATCTTGGCGAGCCGAGCTGGTCGCAGATTTGATTGGCTTGAGCCATTGTGTTTACCGCGCTTCGATCATCGGCATACAAAGGATGAAGCGGTTCAATAGCCAACTTCACTCCAGCCTGTTCAGCCGCAGGAAGCACGGCGGCGATTCCATCGGCGATCTGCTTCCTGGCTTCTGATAGTCGCAGGCCTGGGACAGCGCCGCAGACCAACACAATTAGCGGAGCCCCAATCGCTTCGGCTTGATCGATGGCTCGCAGGTTATCGTCGATCGCCTTTTGCCTAGCGTCTGGACTGACCGCGGGAAAGAAGCCTCCACGGCACAAGCTTACGATTTCCAGACCCGATTCAGAGATTTGTCGACGAACATGCGACAGGTCTTTACCTTCGATGGCTTGCCGCCAAACCGTAATGCCTGGAATTTGCCGCTGAGCGAATTGTTCGATGCACTGTTCAATGCTTAGCGGTTTAGTCGTGATCGTGTGAACGCACAGTCGATTCATGGAATTAACTAGAGGGGTTGAAGAGAGAAGATTTTTGAAGAGTCGAGCTAGGTAGCATCGATTGCAACAGTCCGGACGACTGTCAATCAACGCATCAATGTTGACTTAAGCGGAACTGTAAACGACAAAGCCTCGCACAATCAAAAACTGTACGAGGCCATTGTACTGTGTTGGATGCATGGGACATCAGTGAATGCGATAGTCGATCAAGTTCGAGCTAATCGTCGAGACTATTGTCCGCCTTCGGTTCGCTTGGACCACCAAGGCAACTGAACGCCACCGTCCATGGTCATGGTAGAACCAGTCATGTACGAGCCTTCATTGCTTAGCGTGAAAGCGATACCAAAGGCCATCTCTTCAGGAGTGCCAAGACGTCCGAGTGGCATCGACTTACCGCCTTCGATCAACTGCTCTTCAGAGAAGAACTTACGCTCGCCAGGTGTGTCGATCCAGCCTGGATGGAAGACGTTGACCCGAATGCCATACTTCACAAGTTCGATAGCAGCGGTTCGAGCCATATGGTCGATGGCTGCCTTACACATGTTGTAGGCCATGGCGGTTGGGAAAGGAATGACTGCGTGAGGCGAGCTGATAACGGTAATCGCTCCACCCCGGCCTTGCTTGACCATTTGTTGCGATGAGGCTCGTAGACCGTAGAAGGCTCCCCACATCGACACATCGACTGTGCGACGAAAGCCCTTCATGTCTGCGTCGATCATCAACTGTCGGTCGCTGTAAACTGCGTTCGAGACGAAAATATCCAAGCCACCGAACTTCGCAACGGTCTGAGCCACCATGTTCTCTACCGCAGCTTGATCAGAAACGTCGCATCCAACTACAAGCGCTTTCCCGCCTACCTTTTCGATTTCGGCTGCAACATCTTCTGCGTCAGCTTTGCTGGAGCTGTAATTGACGGTGACATTGGCGCCGCCGCGTGCCAGTTCAATAGCAACAGCGCGACCGATTCCTTTGGATGAACCAGTTACAAGAGCCGTCTTACCTGTGAACGAGAAGTGCATTCAACAAAACCCTTATTTCGTGACTGTCTGTGGTTCGCAACCAGTCGTCTGGAAGCATTAGGGCGCCTATCATACACGGCCTTCAGGAAATTCAGTAGGGCTCCGTCGGCCATGGTTTTGGGGCGAATCTGGATAAAATTGGACTAAGTCGGCAAGATTTTGCCCCTCGACAACGAAATGGTTCCATTGTGATATCAGCGCAGCTAGCGGTTTGAGATTAAACTCGGGGTAGCGAGCAGCGCGAGGGGCTAATTTACAGCGATAATTTAGCTGTTCGGACCGAGGTTAAACGAAACTCGCCTCGAATCTGCTCGAGGTATCAAAGGCTGGACTTCAGTAAGGTGATTTCATGAATTCCGATCGGTTGAGCGGCTTGCCACCAGTTCGTGAGTCCACGAGCAATCGCCTTTCAACGCACAGCGAGCCGCCAGTTTTGGCCTCGACGCTTCCTCAGTCAAGTTCGTCTATAAACTCCCTGCTTTCTCCGGTTGCCCCTGCCGCTTTCGGTACAGTTGAGCCGCTTCGAGTCGATGAACTGCACGTTCCAGATGCTGAATTGGTCGATGACAACTACGACAGTTCAATGGCTCGGCAATCAACCGGTCAGCCGCCTATGCTCGCGGAAACATCTTGGACCGGTAAGACGGAGAGTTTAGGGGACTGCTCCGATAGCCAAGTTCCGGTCGCCGATTCGGCTTTGGGAATGGCTGCGTTGCCGCCTGTGATTAGCTCACCGAACAGCTCACCGAACTCTTCCGTCGATGCTGCGAGCGTTACACGACCGAAGAAGCGAAGTTGGTTGTTCACGCTGCTACGAACACCGTTTTACATTGCCGCTCGGTCGCTTGACCTATTCAGTCTATTGGTTTTCCTTGCCGTTTTGTCCGCGATTCCCGTAGTTCAGTTCGTGAGCTTGGGCTATTTGTTGCAGGCCGGCAGTCGGTTAGCTCAGCGACGTCCGTGGAAGCAATGTCTGCCAGGGCACCGTTTGGCTGGGAAGCTGGGCGTATTCATGCTGATCGCTTCCCTGCTTTTCTTACCAGTGTTGTTTGTGGACGATTTAGCTGAGTCAGCCAAGGTGCTTGAACCTGGTTCACCGATGGCGGCGCGTTGGCAGTTGGGAGCGCTCGCAATCACCGTCGCTTGGCTGGTACACATCGGCTGGGCAGCTCTTCGCGGCGGTCGTTGGTGGCATTTGATCTGGCCAGCTCCAATCAAATTCCTTGCAAGAGTCTGGCGTCCCAGCACGTGGAGTAAGGCGAGCGACAGTCTTTATGAGTTCGTTGTTTCCCTGCAACTTCCCAAGCTGTGGTGGCTAGGAGCTCGAGCGACCGCCGGAGCGTTGCTTTGGTTGGTCATTCCAGTGTCGATGATGATTATTGGTCAGCGAGCTACAGCCGAAATCGCGCCGCTGTTTGGTTTAATCGGATCGCTAATGATGGCCTGGGTAATGTTCTATTTGCCCTTTCTGCAAATCGAGTTTGCCAAGACCGGTTCGATGAGTTCTTTCCTGGCAGTTCGGCAGGTGCGTCAGAACTACCGATTCGCACCTTGGGCTCACTTTCTGGCTTTGTTGTTGCTCAGCACCTTAGCGATTCCGCTTTATCTGCTTCGTATCGAGAATCCACCGCCCGAATTGATGTGGGCCCCCAGTCTAATATTCGCGTTACTGATGCTACCCACCAAATTGGTCCTTGGTTGGGCGGTGGGCTATGCGGAAGGACGTCAGGAACGGCAGCTTAAGCGACGTTCTTGGTGGGTCAGATACCCAGCTAACCTCTTGGCGTTGATTCCTGTGGGTATCTATGTTGGAGCGCTGTTTGTGGCGCAACTGATTGCTGGGCAGGGGGCGTACGTGATGTACTTCCAGCACGCATTCCTAGTTCCCAATCCTCTATCAAATTGGTAGGTCAAGCCGTTTGCGGATTGCAACTCAACCGACGTTTTAGGAAAGTTCCTACGACTTAGGGAACGGTTCGCAGAATCGCTGCAAAACGAATTTCTTGACTACAGAAACCACAGATTTATTCCGATTGGGCAAATTACGGACGGCGAATTGTCCTACTGCTCGCAAGAGGTTAAACTGCCTACTTCTCAAATGCGAGTCAGTGAGTCCCGTTTTCTTCCCAATCGCACGCTGCATTTCGTACCTACCACGTAGTGCGCGGGTTCTGCTTAGCCTTCCTCAATTTGGTCAAACATCGGAGTTGCTGAATGTCAGCCGTTAGTAAACCCACCTCTTCAACAACTGCAAAGTCGGCGCGTCTCATTGTTGATGGGAAAGAAGTGGAACTGCCGGTGATTGTGGGAACCGAAGATGAGAAGGCAATTAACATTGCGTCGCTTCGAGGTAGCACGGGCTACATAACGCTCGACGATGGCTACATGAACACTGGCAGCACGACCAGTTCCATTACCTATCTGGATGGCGAGCAAGGGATACTTCGCTACCGTGGCTATCCCATCGAAGAGATCGCAGCGCATTGCGACTTTGTTGAAACCTCGTACCTGCTGATCTATGGCAAGCTACCAAATTCGCAAGAACTGGAAGATTTTCGTGAGTCGATTCGCCAGCACACGATGCTGCATGAGGACATGAAGTCGTTCTACAACGGCTTTCCCCGTGACGCTCACCCAATGGCAATTCTGTCTTCGGTCGTCGGTGCGCTTTCAACCTTCTACCAAGATTCTTTGGACCCTCGTGATCCTGAACAACAAAAAATCTCTATC
>CAYWNG010000160.1:0-11138 GCA_964458685.1 uncultured Pirellulaceae bacterium | reverse complement strand
GCCACTGATTGGACCACTGCAACACCGGTGATCCTTGATGGCTTCGATGATCGCAATCCTGCAAAGACAAAGCGTTTGATTCAGAAGGCATTGTTGAATGCTGGAATCAATACGGATGCCGAGTTCGAGTGGCAGCCGTTTGGCTTCCGCGAGGGAATTGAATCAGCGAGCGCTTTCGTGCGTCCAGACAAGCTGAACGGTACGATGGTCCATCTTCGACTCAAGTTTGCACAGCGAATGGCAGGGCCAATAGCCATCGGCGCAGGACGCTTTCGTGGTTTTGGGTTGATGGCGATCGACAATTCGGGTGACCTCAATGGTTGCCCAAGAGCTGAAAATTGATCGGAACGCGAGGAAGATGTTTGGCCCTTTCAGGGCGATTGTTGTTCATTGTATTTCGTTTCCCGGGGCGGTGCCCCGGGCTGGTTTGTTTAGGCCCCTTCGGGCCTTCGGGGCGAAGAGAGCGTTGTGTTGAGTTGGGGCGAAGAGTGGAGTGATGTCGCGCGGGTCAAAAATGGATTATTGCCGTCGGGATAAATGCAAGGGAGCGAGGAGTTCTATTGCCCTGAAAGGGCCAAAACAAATCAGCCTGGGGCAACGCCCCAGATATATCGCAATACATAGTTCGACGCGCCAACACGATTCGATCGCCCTGAAAGGGCAAAACATCTCTTCGGATTGGCAACGTAATGTGGTTGCGCGGTGAAATATTGGTGTTTGGCCCTTTCAGGGCGATGGCGGGTGGTTGTGATTCGTTTCCTGGGGCGGTGCCCCGGGCTGGTTTGTTTGGGCCCCTTCGGGGCAAAGAAAGGAGTTGTCCATTATGTCGCAATCGCTCGTCAAGAATCTCATTCATCTTGTCTACAGTACCAAAGATCGCCGTCCGCTAATTACGGAGTCGGTGCGTGAAGGTCTATTCGCCTACCAAGCGGGTATCTTCAAACAATGGGACAGCCCAGCTCTGGTGATTGGCGGTGTCGAGGATCATGTGCACGCGTTGTTTTCGCTATCGAAGAACTACGCCTTGAAAACGATTGTCGAAGAAGTCAAGAAGGGAAGCTCGAAGTGGATTAAGACACAAGGCAGTTCGTTTCAGAATTTCTATTGGCAAACGGGTTACGGCGCGTTCTCGGTTAGTCAGTCGAATGTCGAAGCGGTAATGCACTACATTGAGACTCAAGCGGAACATCACAAGAAGTTGACATTCCAAGATGAACTTCGCGCTCTCTTTCAACGACATGGGATCGCGTTCGATGAACGGTACGTCTGGGATTGATTTGTTTGGCCCTTTCAGGGCGATGGGAATGGTGGGGTGCGTTTCCCGGGGCGATGCCGGCGATGCCCCGGGCTGATTTGTTTAGGCCCCTTCGGGCCTTCGGGGCGATAGGTGGTGTACCGGGCTGGTTTGTTTCTTCCCTTTGGGGCGAATCGTTCCGACTTTGGAAAACTCATCAAATTGTTCAGACGCAAAACCGCTGCCCATAAACTCCAGCCAAGCGCCTCCTGAAACTCCGAACTGTCAAGCTCCAACTCAACTAGAAGGCTTGCGTTACAATTTAGGTTCGACGGGCGAACTGTGCTTGTCGCCGCAAGTTAGCTTGAGCAGGCTAGCTTACCGGACTACGTAACGCTCAATCTGATTCTTGCAGCTTGATGATGAAACACACCACTAAGGCCATTTGGAAAACAGTCGTTCGCTCTTTCATTGCAGGAATCCTCGCGATCCTACCGCTGGTCGTTACCGTAGCGATCGTCATTTGGGTATCCAGTTACATCGTCAAGTTTCTGGGGCCGTCAACTTGGATTGGTGGCGTCCTCAAGAACATTGGCGTGTCGTTTGGCGACGACTCCGCATCCAGCTATGCAGTTGGATGGGTGGTCGTGTTGGGGTTCATTCTCGCACTTGGCGCGATTGTCGAACTGGGAGCGAAGTCGTTTCTTCAAAAGATCTTCGAGAAACTGTTCTCCAAGATACCACTGGTTGGAAGCATCTATCGGACATCGAAACAGGTGGTGGAGATGTTGGATACCAACAACACCGAGACAGTGAAGAGCATGTCAGCGGTCTTTTGCTACTTCGGTGATGTGCCAGGACCGAATGTCCTAGCGCTCTTGGTGTCATCGCAGAAGTTCCTGGTGGGTGGAGTCGAATACTACATCATCATGATTCCTACGGCTCCCGTACCATTTGGTGGAGCTATGATGTTCGCCCCCATCGATCGCGTCGTACCTGCCGATATCAGCGTTGATGGATTGATGAGCATTTATCTGTCGATGGGAGTCACCGCACACGACTTTCTGAAGGTAGGTCCTGTGGTCGAAGCGAAGAGCGATCCGAAGCATTAGACCTTGGACGACTCAGCTACTCGCCTACTTCGTGTTCAATCCTCGACATTTCGACGCAAAGAAGTTTCGGCCTGCCCGCATTCATTTCTCTGCGTCGACTTACCATGTATAATCAACTACTTAAGATTAATCTAAACCAGAGCTGAGAACAAACCAGCGTACCGCATCAGACTACCAACAACTGATGGAAAGAAAATGTACAGAACTTGCTCGACAACACTTATAGCCGTTGTCTTCGCATTTTGTTGCCGTGGGCTTGCCGCTGATGACTCACTAACTGTAAGCACGCGAAAATGGCTTGAGATTGTGCGTGAGTTGACGCCGCAAGTCAGTGAGGCTCAACAAAGCTATGCACATCGAATGTACGTGGCCGTGCTTGCAGAAACCGGGCTATATGAGGAAGCACAGGCCTTTGCGATGCAAAAGGATGGCGACACAAGATACTCGGAACTAAGGATTGTCATCAAGGCTCTGGCGTCTAAGTCGGATTTCGAGAAGGCTCTGTTAATCGTTCGCGATATACCTCATCCAGGCTGGAAGGTGGGAGTCACCCGTGACGTTGCGATCGAATTTGCGCGTCAAGGGAAGCTCGACCGTGCAGAAGAACTGATTGCTGACATGGCTGATGGCTATGACAAAGACTTTGTCGTGTCCGAAATATGCAAACATCTTGCGAGCAGTGGCAAATATGACGAAGCCATGACTCAGTCTCATCGAATTACGGGGGCTTCCCGCAAAGCTCAAGCGATAGAACAGATCAATAGACTGCGCGATAAGACTTCAAGTCCCCTGGAACAGCTTAAGGGCTCACTCCATGATCATATCGTTGCATTGACCGCCTTTTCTTCTGACGGCTACGATACTGCAATTAGCGCAATCGTCGCTGCTAAGGCGGGAGATCGTGCTCAGGCAGAAAAACATCTTGTCGACTGCATCGGAGACACCAATGCTCTTGATATTCCGCCGAGAGAAACGACAACTCTCATTCTGGCTTCGGTGGCTCTGGTTGAGCTCGGTGAATCCAAGGTTGCAGGTGACCTCATCGAGAAACTCTATGAACGTTCTGGAAAGGACTGGACTCGCATAACGACTACCTTCGGAAGGCCCATTCTTTTTTCACTTCTCATTCGCTTAGATCGCCGCGATGCGATCGATGCAATTCTTGCGAAAGGAAAGAAAAGCTACGAAGCTGATCCCACCGACTTTTCCTACACTTCTGCATTACAGACGCTAGCGACATCACTCGTGGAGGAAGGCCGCGTTGCGGAAGTTGATTCACGACTTGAAAGTCTGAAGACTCCCGATGAGAAGCTCCTCTTCGTGCTCGGAGCAATCGCTGGCGCAGAATACGTTCGACAAAGTAAGCAGTAACTATGAGTCACCGCGTCGATACAGAAAATCGGCATCAGTCAAGTTATCGCGATAGAGCAACTACACACTGACAAGCATGCATCAATTCGCCAAGCAGTTTATGATGTCGCCACGAAGTGTACCGGAAAGATCGTTCATTATGAAGGCTCTCGCGCTCTGCTTCTGTTCACTTGCATTCGCAATGGGATGTACACGCGCCGAAACACAGCTCACCGACTCAATCAACGTTGGCGACAATGTCGATGCTGTGAAGAGGAAGCTATCCAAGTGGGGCGCGACCTCTGCTTCTGATCGGATTGCCTGGGCTCATGGAATTCCATCTGCCTCTGCAAGCAAAGAGGAAGTTGAGGCGTTTCGCGATCAACAGCCGCTCGAAAATGACTTTTATAGTGACCCTATCTACCGCTGGACTACGTCAACTGGCGAGTGTACCGCATGCTTTACTGCTAAGAATGGAGTGCTTACCGAAATCACTTTGATCAAGCACAAAAGCGATTGGCAACGAGGGCTTTACCGCATCGACCGCGATGGAACCTCGCATAATCTCAAGGGATCATGAAGAATTCTCTTTGCGACTCTGCGTCTTCGCGTCTTTGCGTTAAAAGCTTTCTACTATGGTCTAAACGTTAAAGCTGTGCACTCGCCCTAACTTAACGCTTCCCTAACTGGTATCGTCTAACTGGCATCATCTAACGTGGTCAAACCCGGCAGGAATTTGACCTACCAGAACCTACTAAGCCACAAAATCTTCGATGTACTGCCGAACGATAGTCTCGAGCGTTGGAGGCTGCGGTAGACCAAGTTTAACACCGCGACTGCCGTCGATCTCGGTTGGCCAGTTGTTGACAATGCCTTGAATGCGAGCGTCAAAGCTGTCGACGATCTCGCCCATGGTTCGGTTGTCTTGACTGGCAATGGCCTTCAGCGTCCGCTCGGCAAGTTCGGGTGTGACGCGATGAGCGGGCAAGCCTATCGCGCGATCATCGCCCAACGATGCTGCGGGTAAGTTGTGAATCGCTACTAACGACTCGATGACTGTTCGGTAGCCCGTCATCGGGTGTGGCTGATCGCGACGCACAGGCAACAAGCAGGGCACTCCATGCAACGGCTCACGGAACATGCCGCTCGCCCAACTGGATGCGGCTGCATTGGGCTTTCCAGGCCGAACGATTACGGTGGGCAGTCGAGCGGAGCGACCATCGAAAAAGCCCTTGCGAGAGTAGTCGTTAATCAGCAGTTCGCAAATGGCTTTGGTCATCCCGTAAGTTGTTTGAGGCGTTAGCTTGTCGCGATCGGCGCAAGGCGTTTGCATCGCTTCACCACCAAAGCAGGCAATACTGCTGGCGAATACGACTCGCGTTGATCGGCCGAGCCGTCTAGCTGCTTCAAATACATGCCGTCCACCATCTAAGTTGACGCGCAGGGCGTCGTCAAATCGCTCTTCGCACTCTCCACTGACCATCGAGGCCAAGTGAAAGATCGAAGTCGGTTGGTTCGTCCCGATCGAATCAAAAACAAAATCGCGATCACCAATATCGCCAACGATCTGCTTAACGATAGGGCTCGTCGTGGGAACGGCGAACTGAGCATCAAGCAGAACAATTTGCTCGACCGGAGTTGGCTGGTTGTCCGCGTTAACCAAGGAGCCTAGGTTGAGCACTCGTTGGCAAAGTTGCGATCCCAAGAACCCACCGCCACCCGTGATAACGACTTGCATACTATTCACTTTGCCAATAAGGCCAATAATGTTGCTGGAAATTGAACCGTTCGATCTCATGCGGGCACTCGAAGCTTTGCTCCAATTGTAAAATCTGAAGCTTTCGATCCGTGTCCACGAGCCGTGATGGTACGTGCTTTTATGCAGCAGAACAAGCCTCTTCAAGGAATCACCGTTGGCTATATCGGCCTTGGCAACATGGGACGGCCTGGAGCCAGGCATCTGCATCAAGCTGGCGCTGATGTCATCGTGTGGAATCGAAGCGATGGACCGGCGCGCGAGGCCGAGTCGCTGGGGATGCGACGCGCAAACTCGCCAGCTCATCTCGGAAAGCTTGTTGGCGACGGAATAGTCTGCCTAAACTTAACGACCACCGACGTTGTCGAGCAGATTGTGTTTGGCGCGGAAGGCTTAAGCGAAGGGCTTTCCGCCAATGCACTGGTGATCGATTTTGGAACAACCGATGTTGCGGCAACGCGTCGGTTCGCCGAAAAACTAGCTTGGATCGACGCGCCTGTTTCGGGCGGTCAAGTTGGAGCCGAAGCTGCCACGCTGACCATTATGGCTGGTGGCACAACTGAGAATTTTCAGAGAGCTTTACCCATTCTGCAAACTGTGGGTAAACGCGTCACTCACATGGGAGACAGTGGAGCGGGCCAAGTAACCAAGCTGGCCAATCAACTGATCGTCGCGCAGACCATCGACGCCGTCGCGCAAGCCCTGCGACTTGCGGAACTCTCGGGAGTTGACCCGGGAAAGGTTCGTGAAGCTTTGTTGGGCGGTTTTGCAGAAAGCCGTATCCTACAACTGCACGGCGATAGAATGGTGCGACGTGATTTTGTTGCCGGCGGACGAGCTGTGTTGCAACTGAAGGATGTTCATCTAATCTGTAAGCTTGCTGAATTGGTTGGCTTCAGTTCACCAACTCTGGAAAACTGCCGCGCGCAGTGGGAACAGATGGTTCTGCAAGATGGACTAGGCGATTTGGATCACTCGGGCCTGTTTAAGCTGTACGAATGAAGCAGAGGCTTGGTCGAGTGTCCGTTAGACTTTTTGAATTCATGACGTTGAGGGAGATCAAAGTGAGACGGTTAAGTCTTGTTGGATTCGTAGTGATTAGCCTCACTCTTTTAAGCGTGAAAGTTCGAGCTCAGGAAATGTACAGAGAACCGCCAAAATCGATTGTGGATGTGATCGACGCGAGCCCCGAACCTTCGGTCTCCTTCAGCCCCGACGGTCGCTGGATGACCTTTATCCAGCGGTCGGCCATGCCTTCGATCGCCGAGCTTTCGCAACGTTGGCTGGGGCTTGCAGGAATGCGAATCGATCCCGTTTCGAACTCCAGCTTTCAGACTGGATACCCAACCAGCTTGTCTATTCGCAAAACGGATGACACGACTGAACCAGTGAAGATCACTCTGCCTGCAGGCAGTAAGTTACTCAGCGTCGCTTGGTCGCACACCAGTCGTTGGATGGCGGTCATGGTCGTCAGTGATAAAGGCACAGATCTCGTAGTCGTCGATCCCAACAAGCCCACAGAAGGCAAGACTGTTCTCACGCGAGTCAATCCATTGTGGAACGGTATCGAGTGGATGCCCGATGGGGACTCGTTTGCATGTACCATTATTCCGCGTGATCGTGGTCCTGAGCCAACTGCCGATAATGTGCCCAAAGGCCCGAACATTCAAGAGTCTTTAGGAAACAAGTCGCCGACGCGAACCTTTCAAGACTTGCTAACTAATGATCACGACGAGCGATTGTTCGAGTACTTCTCAATGTCGCAAGTTGTGGTCGTCAACGCAACCAACGGTCAGTCGCGGACAGTCTACGGACCAGCTATGGTGTCCGGTGTTTCCATCAGTCCCGATGGTCAGTATTTCTTGGTCTCCACGATTCAGCGTCCCTTCTCGCGTTTGATGACTGCATCGTCATTTCCGACCAAGAATGAAGTTGTTTCGTTGAAGGATAGCAAGACTACCGAGATCGTCTCAACACCGCTGGCCGAGAATATTCCCATTGAAGGTGTTCCAACCTGGAAGCGTAACATCACTTGGCGACCAGATCATCCTGCGACGTTGGTTTGGGCTGAGGCTTTAGATGGTGGAGACCCCAAGAGCAAAGTTGACTTTCGCGATAAGGTAATGATGCAAACGGCGCCGTATACCGAGCCTGCGAAGGAGCTTTGCAAGACTCAACATCGATTCATGCGGCTAGCGTGGACCGAAGCTCCTGTGGGCATGATGTGCTTTGACTTTGATCGCGATCGTCGGTGGACTCGTGGGCAATTGTATGACGCAGCCGATACGTCCAAGCCGCCTAAGACCATCTTTGATCGCAGTGTCCGCGATCGATACGGTGATCCTGGTTCGCCGATTCAAGTTCGCGACGAGAATGGCAATTTCAGAATACGCCTACGCGATGGCAAGATTTGGTTAAGCGGTGGGGGAGCAAGTCCCGATGGCGATCTGCCATTTCTCGACCAGATGTCGCTGGAGACGAAAGAGGTTAAGCGACTATGGCGTTGCGAAAAAGGCGTTTACGAATCGGTGGTTCGCTTGGAGTATGATGCGGCTGGGATGCCTGTCTCGTTTATCACCGAACATGAATCAACGACAACGCCTCCGAACTTGCGACGACGCTCGATTGATGGCAAGGTAGTCAAAGCCTTAACCGACTTTGCTGACCCAACTCCACAAATCCGTGGCATCAAGAAGCAGCTCGTTTCGTACAAACGAAAAGACGGCGTTCCTCTCTCGGCGACAATGTACTTGCCAGCCGATTGGCAGCCTGGCAGGCGATTGCCGATGCTAGTTTGGGCTTATCCGGTCGAGTTCAACGATGCCTCGACTGCTGGTCAGATCACCAGCAGCCCCTCGCGGTTCACGCGAATTTCCGGTCTTTCGCATTTGGCCTTGGTATTGGAAGGATATGCCGTGATGGATAGCGCGACGATGCCAATTATCGGTGATCCCGAGACGATGAACGACACCTTTGTCGAGCAGATCGTCGATGCGGCTCAAGCCGCTATCGATCACGCAGTCGACATGGGCGTCGCCGATCGCCACCGCGTTGCTGTAGGCGGCCACAGTTATGGAGCTTTCATGACGGCTAACTTGCTCGCGCATTGTCGACTGTTCAAAGCCGGAGTGGCGCGAAGTGGAGCGTACAATCGCACGTTGACTCCCTTTGGATTCCAATCGGAGCGACGGCCTTATTGGGAGGCTCGCGATGTCTATCAGAAAGTTTCTCCATTCACTTGGGCGGACCAGATCAAGGACCCGATCTTGCTTGTTCACGGCGAGAAGGACAACAACCCCGGAACATTCCCCGTTCAATCCGAGCGACTTTATCAAGCGATCAAAGGCAACGGCGGCACAGTACGACTAGTAATGTTGCCCGAAGAGAGCCATGGCTATCGCGCTCGGGAGTCTGTCCTGCACACTCACGCTGAAACGCTCGACTGGCTAAACAAATACGTCCGTGATGCGAAGCCTTGAAAATAGATCGTGGAGTTGTCATGAGAACCTATCTTGCCTTGCTGGTGATCATTCCGCTCTTTGCTGTTTCAGCGAAGGCACAAACGGCCAGCTTGAAAATACGCTTCGTGGCCGACACAGAGGAGAGAAAACACCTACCGGCTAACCAGAAGGAGGTTAATGGACTTCAATCTGAGCCCTCGGGAAAAAGTCTTGTGATCGATGCGAATACCAAAGGCATTAGGAATCTAATTGTCTACATGGTTCCAGATCGCGGTTTTGAAGTTCCCAAGCGCCAATCTAAACCTGTCAATCATACAGTGACTCTAACTCCACAGATGGAGCTAACGCCTCGAGTGACCATCGCCAGAACCGGAGATTCACTTCAATTCGCTCAGCAAGTTGCCATCAGCTTTAATCCAAATGTGATGTTTCTCAATAACCACGTTAGCCAAGTCAAGCCGCGGCCTACAATGCTTGAATTCGCCGAGCCTTCACCGGTTCCGATTCGGTGTGATATAAATCCAAACGTCAGGGCTTTTCTTGTTGTATTAGACCACTCGTTCGCGGCCGTTTCGGACGAACAGGGCAATTTACTCATCGAGAATCTCCCAATCGGGACTAGCCTAACGTTTAGAGCTTGGCACGAAGCTGGTCAGATTCGCGAAGTGAAGATTGGCGGCGAGCGAACCACTTGGTCGCGAGGCCGATTCAAGATCGATCTCAAGCCTGGAGTCAATGACTTCGGCGAAGTTGCCATTCCTGTCAGATAATGGCCGTTAAGTTAGGCATGTGGTCGAATCGAGTCCCAATTGAGTTCCACGCCTGGATGACGGTTTCCTCGCTTTCGTGGCCAGTAGTTGCCCAATACATTTGTATCGTTGCTAGCCACAAAAAAGCACAAAAGCCACAAAAGTAATTCACTCGTTTCCCCTTTCTTTTGGCTTCGTTGACAGACCTGCCACGAAGTGGCTTTACATCCTTAGCCCTGGGTGAGCGCGGCGAGTCCCGCGAGCCAAGCGTAACCCAGGGTAGTCCGAGCGAGGGTTTTGGCGGTGAGGGCTTATGAATCCAATTCAGAGGTCATCGTTCGAACCGCAACATCCCTGGCGGCGTTGACTTCATCAGGAGGGGAGTCTCTAGTGAAAGTGGCTTGTTAGTACTCGGGTGATTGCTTAGTTCCGTCGCGTTTCGACGTGAATCGAGCAAACGGCTCGGCAGAGTTCCCCAAGCGATGATCCAAATACAATACCAAACAGCAATTCCGACGCCAATGTTGAATGCTATTCCGATCGGTAGCAATTGAAACTCAGCCTCGATGCCTAATGATGGCCACCCTGGATGGGATTGAGTCATTGGTAACAGCCAGCCTTCGCGTTTCCAGAAGTAGTCATCGCCATGATCAACAAGTGGATGATCAGCGGGCAGGTAATAGTTTATGTCGCCATCACAAAATGGCATTGCCAAGAACGGTGTGGCTAAACCGAGAATCAATGGGAGCAGCCAAATCCAATTGATACGCATGACAACGCGTCCTTTAGGGTAGTGGCGATGAGCGAGATGAATCCTGAAATGTTAGGTCAATTCGCGTGCAGCGTCAATTTCGCAGAGTTTATCCCGTACCGATTCGACATCGATTAGACCATCGACATGAACTGGCGGGGTTTGCCTGGTTGAGACATTAAACATAAGCGTTTTCATACCGAATCGTTTTAGCAGGGGACCTTGGCAGGTTGTGTAGGTGTGGATGTCCTTGAAGTGGTACCGCCTATCCACGACAAAATAGCTCCCGGCAACCAGACGCAAATAGGGGCCTTCTACTAGTAGGCGTAGATTGTGCGCTGCAAGTTTTGAAGACTTGTGAAAGTAAGGATAGTAAAGTGCCAGTCCGACGAGCAAACCCCCAAGCAACCCTCCAACGACGATGCAAGCACATAATACAATTCGTTGCAGCAGAATTAAACCACTATTGATCTCAATAAACGGTTTCAGAATACCGAACGCAACAATAAACCCCAATGGGATTGCGATAGCGATACATCCAATAAATGATTGGGTTCGATAGTAACGAGCCAGCTTGTTTCTATCGATGTCAAATTCGATTTGTACTGGATACTTGTCTTTGAATTCCACGAAAAATTCCCAATAAAGTGCTAATTAAAAGGGAGTCGCTGCCCAGTGCTTTGAAGCTGTCATTTTTTGCGAGACTGTGCATTTTGGATCAACTT
>CAYWNG010000159.1:0-11139 GCA_964458685.1 uncultured Pirellulaceae bacterium | reverse complement strand
AGCATTGCGAAATCGAAACATGAGAGTGGCCATTACAGGAGCATCAGGACTTGTCGGCAGCGAGCTGGTACGTCGGCTGAACAAGCAAGGCACGCAACTGTTCTCGCTGCGCCGCTCCTCGACTAAGACTAACTCCAACAGATCACCCAAATCTACAGACGAAGCTGACAGCATCTCCTGGAATCCAGCCACTGGCGTCGACAACCCCGAACAGTTGGAAAGCTTAGATGCTATCGTGCATCTTGCTGGCAGGTCGATCGGAGCCGCGCGCTGGAGTGCCCGCGAAAAAGAACTTCTGCGTGATTCCCGAGTCCAAGCAACGGAGCGACTGGTAGATCAAATCGCCAAGCTAAAAGTCAAACCCAAGCTCTTTCTTTCAGCCTCGGCAATCGGCATCTATGGCGATACCGGCGACAAATGGGTTGATGAAGCTTCGAATGCAGCCAGCGATTTTCTAGGCGCACTAGCTGCAGATTGGGAACGCGCCAGTCAACCGCTTATCGAAATGGGAGTACGAGTCGTTCACGCTCGCTTCGGCGTGATCCTTGCCAAACACGGCGGCGCACTTGCCAAAATGCTGCCGCTTTTCCGCTGGGGACTAGGCGGCGTGCTGGGTGATGGCAAACAGTTCATGAGCTGGATCAGCTTGAATGATTGTTGCCGAGCGATACAACACTTGATGGACAACGCTTCACTCAGCGGAGCGTTTAACATCGTTAGCCCCAATCCAGTCACCAACCGCGAGTTCACCAAGACGCTAGGCAGTGACATGCATCGCATGACTTTTCTGCCCGTACCGAAGTTCGCTCTTCGTCTAGGCCTCGGCGAAATGGCTGACGCACTTTTGCTGACGAGCTGTCGAGTTCAACCCAGGCGATTAATCGACTCAGGCTTCACCTTCGAACAGCCGACTCTGGAGCAGGCGCTCAAAGTAGCTTAGTCAGGCTCGAAACGAGTCCGTGAAAAAGCTCAAGGAGCCTTCGGTAACTTGTCAGCATTCGGAGTCACCGTGTCGATGTTCGGTGTAATGTCAGCATCAAACTGGCCAGTCACCCAATGGAGTCCGCCATTTACGATCGATTGGAAGATTTGATTCGTCCAAACATCTTCACGGTGGCCCATCGACGTATAGAAGACGCGACCTTTTCCTTGCTGTCGAACCCAAGTGGCAGGGTAGGGCGGTCGTTCGTAATCCAAGTCAACCATGCCTGTCGTGTCTTGCACCAATAGCACGTGCATGTCCTTAGCAAAATTCTTCAGCGCGTACCATTCTTCGAACAATCGAAAGCCATGCCCCGCTGGCCCCATTCCAGTGAATTTGGAATCGGTGACCTGCATCAAGGCCTCTTGCTGTCGACCATGCCTCACGAATTCACCACCGATCATGTTGATGAACGGATCGCGTTCCTTTTGATTCTCAAACGCTGGTCCGACGGAATGGAACGTATCTGTCGCACTGTGGAAACCGAAGAACCCCTTGCCAGCTTCGATAGCATCCAACAGATTTTGCTTACCCTTTACGGACATCGGCGGCGAGTTATCCGTGGACTTCTCTTGAGTCAAATCGCCTGTGGTGTACATCGCGATCGCATCGAAAGCATCCAGCTTATCATCAAAGATGCGACCATCTTTGGTTTCCACAAACTCAAACCCATGTGGCCCAGCAAACTCATTGAGCTGCTTACCAGCATGGCTAAGTTCGTCACCCGTACGACGAATCACAGAATGCTCGAACGATTGGCTGCGAGTATAAAACAAGATCTTCTTTTTCTTCTCCGCTCCGCCGTAGAGTAACTGTGTTGAAGCATGGAAAAATGGCACTGCCATCGCCAATTGCGTCGAAGCTCTTAACAGACTTCGACGATTGAAGGGTTGTTGACTAAGTGTATTGGTCGGCTGAGTCATCGGTGAAGGCCTTTACGAGAGACAAGATAAGTACTTGAAGTGCTCAAATGAGCTCATTGGCGACGGTGCACTTATGATACACGCGGAAGCTCCTCGGCCATATCTTTGGCGGCTTGAGCGATGGCAGTTTCCCAGGGAAGATGTTTGTATCGAGCAGTCTGATACGCAAAAATGATCCCGCGTGAGCTGTTCACGATCGCTCCCAAGCCTTTGGAATCAAATCCAACTGCAACATCTTCGGCTGTACCGCCTTGAGCTCCATAGCCTGGAATCAAGAGCCATACGTTGGGCATCGCCGCTCGCATTTCGGCCAGTTGTTGTGGATAGGTTGCACCCACGACGGCACCAACGTTTCCGTATCCCGATTGTCCCCGAGAATCGCTCGAGTGCTTCTGAACGACTTGCGAAACGCGGTGGTACAAGCTCTTGCCATCGAAGACTAAATCTTGCATGAAGCCACTGCCGGGATTCGATGTCTTCACCAAAACAAAGATGCCAGCGCCGCGCTCGTTGGCTGTCTTGACGAAGGGCTCAAGCGTGTCGTCGCCCAAGTAAGGATTGACCGTTAGCGCGTCGCATCCCCAAGCGCTTTGAACACCTAAGTACGCATCGGCATATCCTTCTGCGGTGGAGCCAATATCACCTCGCTTGCCATCCAACAAGACATCTAAGCCTTTAGTATGACAGTACTGAATGACCTCAGCTAAACACTGCATCCCTTCTGGACCAAGCTGCTCGAAGAACGCAGCTTGGGGCTTAACGATCGCCGCACTATCGGCAACAGCATCCAAAACGCAGCGGCAATAACACTCGGTTGCCTTGGCCACCGCGGCTCGATTCGCTACATCGATCCCAGATCGAATTGCCTCAGGCAGCGATTGCCAGCGCGGATCTAAACCAACACAAACCGCAGATCGTTTCGTACTGACGGCGGCCGCTAAACGATCGCCAAAATGATTGCTCTGATTCACTTCTATCTCTCAAAACCGAATTGAGCCCGAATTTTTAGTTACGAAATTCTACTCGGGCAGTTGTCGAACCGCTCCTGGCACAACTGGCTGGCCGCTGTCCGCACTTGCAAGCGCTGCAAAGCATATCGCAAGGCTCTTAAGATTGTCAGCCGCTGAAATCGTTGCCGGTCGTTTTTCTTCAATCGCACACAACAGTTCCCCCATCGTGCCGTGGAAGCCATCCGGGAACCACTTGCCAGTCAGAGTCGGTCGCCATGATCCGCCAGTTGTCGAAAGTTCGACCTGCTGCGACTGAATGCTCGTACCACTACTAATCGCCGTACCATGCGTTCCAGCAACGTAGCTTTGATCCATCTGACCAAACTGAACTCCCGCATCAAAGACCAACGAAGCTTGCGCATCGTCAAAAGTCAGATGAACTTGAGCTAACAGATTGGGAGCCAAGTCTTGTCCCGGAACGCGCGCCGTCGAGGCAAAAACGGACTTGGGCTGCTTTCCGCCTAAGAAGTACCGAACCACATCAAACCAGTGGATCGCATAGTCGTATAAAACCAAGTGGCGAATCTTCTCGAACTCGGTACCACGCACCCAAGTATGATCCCAGTGACAAGCTAGATGCACCGCGAACACTTCACCCAATAGCCCCGCTTGAATTGCAGAGTGAATGTATCTGAAATGAGGCGCCCAACGACCGTTTTGATTCACAGCCAATTGAACTTGCATCTTGTCTGCCAATTCAACCAACTCTATACCATGGTCTAAATTAGTCACGAACGGCTTTTGACTAAGCACATGCTTACGAGCCAGCAACGCCTGCCTGACAATTTCAACTCGATCACGGGGATGAGTCGCGATATCGACGACTTCGATCGCTTCGTTCTTCAACAGCTCATGAAAGTCTTCATAGACGATTGCTTCGGGAAAGAATTGACTGGCCCGCAACTTGGCTTGATCCAAACGCACGTCGCACAACGCTGCAACATGAAAGCCTGCATTCCGATAAGCGGTCAGATGCTCAACCGTAATACCACCACAACCAACAAGGCCTATCGCTGGGCGATAGGCCTTGGGTGTAGAAGGCTGATATTGAATCGATGCCAGATCTTTTGAGGACATCACGAGTTGTTGGCCATCCTTTGAAGTAACGACCAAACTTACTTCTTGATGTCATAGCAGGAAATCAAGTCACCGTCGCGAACGAACAACTTGCCGTTAGCTACAACCAAGTGAGCCCAGCTCGGAAAATCACGATTGCCTGGAGCTGTGAATTTACTGACTTCGTTGAAACCTTCAGGGCTTGCCTTGGCTAGTCCAACAACTCCATCCGAGTAATGAATGAACAGCTTGCCGTCAGCAGCGATCACTGAAGTTGAACCTTGGCCACTACCACGTTCACGCCATTTCTTTGCACCAGTTAACAAGTCGTGGCAATAGATCTGGTTTTCGTCCCTGAGTCCCGCATAAAGTTCGTTGCCGATTAGGATTACTCCACCGTGCTTGTTGTCTAGATCCTTCTTTAGACCATAAATTTCCTTCACCGAAACGTTTCCATCGGGGCCTGCAACCTGTTGAATCAAGGCTCCACCAGTGCCGTAGCCAGCAACGGACAGAACATAGTCATCTTTGACAATCGGCGACGGGATAAAGGCTGTTGGCTTCTTGATCGCGTAGGTCCAAAGCAACTGACCTGACTTGGCATCAATGCCCATCGGTCCACAAGCAGTATTTTGTACATAGATTTTGCGACCACCGACGTAGCTGATGACTACCGAAGAGTGACCAGCGCCTTCGTCGTTCGGTCGAGCACACGTCCAACGTGTTTCACCAGTGGCTTTGTCCAAAGCAACCACAGTAGCTTTCGAACCACCAGGTGTGCAAATCAGCAATGGACCATCGATTGTTGGCGATTCACTGTAGCCCCATGAGTCCGCCTTTTTGCCTTCGAATTCTTTCGTCAAGCTCTTCTGCCAAACTACCTTTCCGTCGCTGGTCGAAGCACAGACAAGCACGCCAGTCGCATCGACTACATACACGCGGTCTCCGTCAATAGTTGGAGTTGCTCGGGCACCATTCCAGGTTGGATGAGGTGGGTGACCATTCCATGCATCACCAATTCTGTTTTCCCATACCAATTTGCCAGAGTTACCATCGAAGCAACTTAGGAATTGTCCACCGTCGTGATCGCCCAGCGTGTAGACTCGACCTGCAGCGACGGCTGGACTGGCATATCCATTGCCAGCACCCTTTGCAGTCCAAAGCAGCTTCGGACCTTCTGACGGCCAACTATCCAGCAAGCCTGACTCGGCAGATACCGCAGTCCGACCCGCTCCGCGAAACGTTGGCCAATCTTCGGCTTGAGCTTGAATGGCTTGAAACGACAGTATGCCAACCAGTGACATGAACAACGACTTGCGCGATACGAGCACTTGGAATTCTCCTGGATTGATCAATTGAATGTTGTCTGAATGCTGTTTTAAAGATTGAAGCAGCCTTGCATCAATGGCGAAGGCCACTCTGTTCGAACTCGTCCAACATCGATAGTCATTGATGGTGCGATTGAGCGAGCCCTGATTGCAAGACGAGCGGGAATCGCTCCGGCACTCTTTTCCGATCTAATCCGTTACGGACAATCTGATTGAGAGAGCCTCTTGCCATCGTTGCTTATTTTCGCTTTTTCCACAGCAGTCAGCTAGTAGGGGCGAAAGCGATTCGCGCGAAGTTAGCTAGAACTAATTGGGAGCCTGGAGTAGCGACTTCATGGGCTAGCCGAAGTAAGAGACCGCGTTTGAGAAGATAGCTAAGCCATCGCCGTGCTTAGGCTGTTCTGTTCGCCGAGTCCAAAAAGGATGCTGAATCGCTTCAATATGTCGCTCGGGGTGTGGCATCAACCCGAAGATACGTCCCGTAGGATCAGAAATACCAGCGACATTCATGTCGGCTCCGTTAGGATTCACCGGGAAAGGCAAGTTTGAGTCCACAACGGAACCATCGGCGTCACTGTAGCGCAGGCCCAACTGCGACTGACTGACCAACGATTGCTTGCTCTGCTGGTCGCGAATGACAAAGCGACCTTCGGCATGCGCCATCGGCAGATACATCTGCTTGATGTCCCTCAGAAAAACACAGTTGTTCTTGTCGGTCGCTAAATGAACCCAACGATCTTCGAATCGCGCTTGACGATTGAGCGTCAGCGTCGCGGGAGGCAAGGCTTCCTGTCCTGGGAAAAAAACTCCCAAGCGCATCATAATTTGAAAGCCGTTGCAGATTCCGAGGATCAGCTTGTCCGAACTTCGAAACTCGTCAATCAATTCCCGCAAGTGAGTCTGAAGTCGCTGAGCCAAAATGCGACCCGCAGCAATGTCGTCACCGTAACTGAAGCCGCCTGGAAAGCAAAGTATCTGAAAGTCACGTCCCGCTTGTGGGTCTTCCATCAAGCTATTCACGTGAATCGCCGTCACCTTCGCGCCAACTCGCTCGAAAGCGTATCCCGTTTCTACGTCGCAATTGGTTCCAGGAGCTCGTAGGATAAGAACGCGAGGTGTTGCCATGGTGATTACTGAGAGTTTACGGGTCCGGGATGTTGAGCCCCTAAGTTACCATTTTGCTCAAAATCGACCAGTGCCTAGCCGAGATGGCCGACGCTCGAAATACACAAAACAGGTAGAGAATGAGCTATCCGTTTAGCCAATTCAGCCAGCGCGAGTGATAGAGGCTGAGCAATTCAGCGCATTGCTTTCGCGTTAATGCATCTCGGTTCCAAGCAGCCGAAATACACAACTGCCCCCAATTGACACACAATCCCACAGACCAATTGGTGTTGTCTCGTACAGGCGGAGCCCCCAGAATTGTGTCCAGCCTTGCGTCCCCAATCAGACGAACTCCATCCACCTCCGGGAAATACCTCTGCATGCCGCGCGAGGTATCGCCAACGTAGGTGAGCACTGATGTAGCCATATTTCGACTGCGACGAATGGCCCAGCGCATCACTCTCGGATGTTTCGACGCTCCTTGAATCGCTCCGTAGAAGTCCATGGGTAGATGGGTCTTCGAAAACGACTCGACCTCTTCACGCAGCGACGGAATGAGCTTGCCCAAGTCTTGGCAATCCCCTTGTGTTCGTCCCAAGAACGCAAAGCTCAACCGATTCGTAGCTGGCATCTTCAAGTCGATGCGGCTTCGCAGATCGTAAGGCAAGAGCACCCGCAGACGACTACCCGGATTGCGATCACCATGCTGTTGATTCCACAAGCTGCATGTCTCGAATAGCAGCGCCAGAGCTACATCGCTAACGCCATGTCCATCCTTTCGCGTCTTTTCCAAGATCTGTGAAGATGTCTCACGGTCGATAATCAAATGCTCCAGCGGTTCGAAGCGATCCGCATCCGTTGAAACCACTTCGCCTGCTTTCGCTTCAACTACAGCATCGGACCTTTTCGTTTTTGAAGCTAGTCGACTCAACGATCCTCGAATAGGAGTCGGCAACTGAAAATGAAAATAGCGAGCGTTCTTGAGTCGTTGCCAAGTCGTTAACGGCTGAGACGGTGGCCCACCAAAAGCATCGGACAAATCTGCGCGTTGCTTCAGAAGTCCTGGCTCAATTTTACTCCACGGATACCGAAGACTTCTGTCTACTTTATCGGGAGTAGTCGCGTGAGCGTACATGGTCAGCGCGTCGATCATCAACCGTCGCATTCCCACTGCATCGGTTGTGGCGTGATGCACTTGAAGAAGCAGTCGACAGCCGCCTTGCTCTAGCGGTCGATATGAAAATCTGGCGCCCGACTCGTTGCGAAGATCAAAGGGAATTTCACGGCCATTGCTTTGGAGCGGAGGCGATTCAAGCTCGCGAATGATCTTGACTTGGAAATCGCGATCAAGGACCCACGATAGATCGCTATCCTGGCCGCTCAGCCTGCATGCGATCATCGGATGAATGCGCGAGGCGGCCGTCAGCGATTGCTCCATCACCTCAACATTGAACGCATCCAGAAATCGCAGTTCGATAAAGTAGGACATCGGGAGCGATTCCGTCTCATCCCACAGTACATACTTCTCAAACGCGGTCAGTGGCAAAGGAAAAAGATCCTCTGACACTTCAGGCAGCGTCTCTAGAAGCTCGCGAGGCAGCAAGTTAAGCGCAGAAAGATCAACCATGCAACGCCTCGCCACCGTCGACAACGATGGTTTGCCCTTGAATTAGATCGCTGAGCGGACTGCATAGAAAAAGCAGCGTGTTGGCGACGGCATCAGGCGATAAAGGCAAACCAGAGACTAAGCGACGCTGAGCGACCTCAGCAAAGGCCTGCTGAGCACCTGGAAAATTCTTCGTTGAATCCGTTTCCACCAAACCCGCGAGAACTGTGTTTACGTTGATACCTTGATTGCCCAACTCCAACGCCAAGTGTCGTACCAAGCTTTCGATAGCCGCCTTCGATGCACCAATCAATCCATACGCGGGCAGCGCGCGATGTGAGCCGTGACTGGATAGCGCGATGATCTTGCGACGCGGTCCCTCATGTCGCATCAATGGCAAAGCCGCTTGAGCAAGCAACATCAACGCTCGAACATTGGTATTCATGGCTGCTTCAAAGTTTGCAGGGCTAGCATCCATCAACTGTCGGAAGCCGCCGGAAGCAGCGTTGCTAATCAAGATATCCAGCTTGCCGAACTCGTTGCCAACAATTTCCAGCATGCTCGATATGTCTTCGGGCTCGCTCATGTCGGCCTTGACGGTGATCGCCGATCTACCCAGACGAGCGATGTCGCTGGCAACTTCGCTGGCCGCCGATTGACTCGTCACAAAATTGATGACAACATCAGCCCCCGCCTCAGCTAATCGCAAGGCTGTGGCTCTGCCAATCCCTCGAGAGCCGCCTGTAATCAAAGCTACGCGACCTGTTAAGTCAATCATTGAGACCATCCTCGAACCATGAACTCTTGAAACCGATGAATGCGCTCCTCACAAATACCTAACACACCCACGTGTGGACTGGCTTCCAATCCTTTTTGAATCGCCGCAAAGATGCTCATATCCTCGCGCAAAATATGCCGCGTGATGTTGGACTTGAGCCTGTTCCACCAACCAGCAGGCAAACTCCGCAATCCAGAGTTCTTTGGCATCCGTCCAAACTGTCGAACAACGCCGTGACTAGTATTAGGACTTGTCGGCAACACGCACTGACACAAGCTGATCGCATCTGTGAATGAGAACAGGAGATTCGGAAAGACGTGATGCTGCTCGTAGGTGTCTTGTCGATCGTGGCCCAACAGCCGAACAAGCCCGCCCTCCATGCGCTGAAACAAATTGTCCAACCACGAGTGTGGGCAGAAGGGCAACTTGGTTCGAAACCAGGTGCGATTCTCTAACAGCCCGTGCTCGCTACGCCCAGATCCTGGATCTTCACGAAATGTGTTGGGATGCACGTTAGGAACGTGATACGATTCCAGCGAGTTCTCGACGGGCACTTTCCAGTTCGCAGGATAGTCTGCTTGAAATCGCAAGCCCAGCGCCCAATGTTCTGAAAAACGCTGGCTCAGTTGCTCGTAGAACTCATCGCCAAAAAACTCGCGCAGCGGCGGAGCCTTGGAATCGGGATTGACGAACACCAATTGCCCAACGCTCTCTAAGCTATAGCTCGGCAACCGCAACGATTCGCGATCGATCGGTACAAAGTTCTTCGGCTCGGGAATCTTTCCGGTGCGTCCATCTTCTTGATATTCCCATCCGTGGTACTGGCATTGCATCGTGGCAGTTCGCCCGCAAGGCTTCGAACAGATCAGTGCATGGCGATGAGCGCATACGTTTGAGAGGGCTCGCCGTTGTCCACGAAAGTTGCGAATCTGAATCGGAATACCGGCAATCTGTACAGTCAAGAAATCGCCGTCGCGACTGAGCTCGGCGGTCGTTCCCACGAGATGCCACGAACGACGCAACAACTTTAGATCGCGTTGGTACGCCGCCTCACTCGCATAATCTTCGGGTTGGAGCAAGTGCGGAAGTTTAGCCTCACTAACATACATCGGCTCAACCTCGCTCCTGCTCGGCCGCCTGATCCACTCCAGCCTGAGTTCGACTGAGCCAAGCAACTTCGTAGTCGGCTACGTCCAGAATCAACGCACCATCGACGCCGTAAAGACTAAAGTCAAACGAAGCAACGCCCTCGGACGAAGCCTTCATCACCGAGTGAATCGTCAGCGACTCGCCAGGACGCGGAAGCCGTCCCAATTGCAGTTGTCCCATGCGAACCGGAAGCGCTGAACCTGGAGCGATACGTTGCCAAGCCAAAATGCCAACGGCAAACAAGCAAGCATCGAGCGCCGCACTTGGTACGCGCCAACCTTGAGTACTGCGAGTCACACCGGCGAGTTCAATCAACGCTGGAGCGCTGATCTTGCCCAGCAACCCTTCTGAAGTTAGGGCCACCTTACGAAGTTTTTGCAGCGGCCAACCCACGTAGAACTCAGCGTCAGCAGGCGGATAATGGACAGCTTGCCACGATACGTTACCATCGATTGGCAACTGTACAGAACCTCGCAACGTCTTTGTTGATGGCTCGGCGCTAACCGCAGCCTTTGCCGAAAAGTTCAAGCGATCGCGATCGACGACGACACCTTTACGAGAAACAAAGTCGCTTCGAAGTTCGATTGTTGTTCGACCATCATTACCAGCGGTGGAGGCCAACGTTAACTCTTGAATACCTTCGGAGAAGAACCGAACGGCTCCATGAGCTTGGATCTCTCGAAGAACAATTTGCGACGAGTTCAACGTGGCTGCGGCCGCTTCATACATCATCTCGCTAGCGACAACAAACGGCAGCAGCGGCTTGCCATCCAATAAGTGCTCAGCCAAAAATGGATCTTTGACGGGATTCACCTTCGCAGTCCACTTTCGCTGTGGACCAGTCGTGGCGACTTCTTCGAGCATCGGCGTGGCAATTTGTGATCCAGCGTTCGCACTCGATTCGACCAACGTCTCAGCCGGATAGAAAGCGCGATAGTAGCGATCGTCGGTGATCAACACTTCGCTCTCGCCCGCATCGGATTCCAACTCGGTGATCAAGTGTTCGATGCCTTCTTCTGCTGGCATGAACTGCATATGGATCATTTCTAGAGCCAGCTTGGTCTCTGGCTTCGTCGCCATTCCGACATCGCCCCAAGCATGCCAATGAAAGCCGATCGCCCGCACTTCGGGTCGTTGACGTTTCAGCCAATCGATCGCATCGCCGAGCTTGGAGTGGATTATGTGGTCGCACCTTGGGCTGTA
>CAYWNG010000158.1:0-11146 GCA_964458685.1 uncultured Pirellulaceae bacterium | reverse complement strand
CAATGAACGCAGATCAATGTAAACCAAACCTCGTGCCAATTCTAGACATGGTGTTTCAGCTAATCACATTCTTTATGCTGGTCGTAAACTTCAAGGCTGTCGATGTCGACCGAGACTTAATGCTCCCAGTCGTTGGATCGGCAAGCCCAACCGATGTTGGCGATCAGGGCGATATCTTTGTGATCAACATTCGCAGCGACGGCTCAATCAAGATTCGAGGAGCTGTCGTTCAAGGAATTGATACCTTCCTACAGTTTGAGTCGGCTGGTGTAGCTGCATTTCATGGAATTGAGCCGGGAGCCGACCTGCCTGTTACAACCGTTTTGCGTGTTGATAAGACAGTTCGATTCGAGCGGTTGATGAAGGTGGTGGATGCTTGTAAGGCGAATCGATATCGGCGGATCGACTTTATGGTTGTACGTAATCCTGGCGATGAAGATGGAACTCAATAGGCAGCATAGATGACGCAAAGACGAAAGCGAAAAAGACGAAAGTCAACGGACGAAGGGGTCCAACTGAACATGGCGGCAATGCTTGATATGGCATTTCAGTTGCTCGCTTTCTTTATCCTAACTTTTAAAGCATCACCAATCGAGGCACAGATTGCGCTTCGACTTCCGGACAGCGCCACAAAAACGGCAGGAGTCGATGTCGCTTCCACTGATGAATCACTGGAAATCGCGGATTTCGATCTCGCACTGACGATCGAACTTTTTGCTAATGAAGACGGCTCTGTCCAGAAAATACTGATCGGATCTCATCTCATTGATGGTTCGAATGGGCAAGCCGAAGCGATAAAGAACTTTAGGTTGAAAATGAGAGAACTGTTTGAAAAACCGCTTTGCGACTCAATCGTTGTACGAGTTCAAAAGGACCTCCAATACGAGCCACTGATGCAGGTTATCGATGTTTGTACGAAACTGAAAACTACTGACGGTTCGCCTATGTCGAAGATCTCCATTGTTTCAGCCAAGTAGGACAGAGGAAACACCTATGAGAATCCGTTCTCAGTTTCGTACAGTCAACAACTTCTCTCCCATTCCGGCTGGGATTCTGCTAGTCATACTCTCTGCGGCAATCGTCGTCTATTCACGGAAATCCGAATCGTCTGTAGTCTTGAACTCGGAGGAAGTCGAGATTGTCGACGAAGCCACGAATTCCCTTCCCCAACCATTCAAGGCCGAATCTGATGCGACTAGTCAGATGGTAGATTCAGTATCGCCAGATACTCTGGAGGATGTGGGACTAGACGAAAAAGAAGGTTTGGAGAAATCACCTGAGCTTGCCCCAGAGATGACCGAGTTGTTATCAGTAGTAACTGACAACTCTTTCGAAATTATCAAGCGGGAAATGCCCGCATACTGGGGTTTGCTGAAAGCCGCCAAAACTGCAGGTCAAACCAAGCTTGAAAGTTCAGTCAAAAGAGAAATCACTTTCAATGATCTTTTTCGACACCCATCGAAACATCGGGGGGAATTGTGCAAGTTGGAGTTCGTCGCTAGAAAGATCATTCGTCATCCAGCTCAAGAAAGCAATACGGCTGGCTTCGAGAATGTCTATGAGATCTGGGGGAATACCGACGAATCGAAAGTCTGGCTTTATGTGTTCATCACGGACTCGCTTCCAGACGGTTACGATGAATCAAGCCTACTCTACAAACGAGTCAAGTTTGCGGGATACTTCTTTAAGGTTCTCGCGTATCATCCAGGTGCGCAAACAGTGAGCGCAAGACCGCTCGCCGCGCCCATGTTAATCGGGAAGATTCAAGCAGGCCGCAAGATGCCTGAACGACTAACAAGCGACAACACTTCCTGGACGATTGCGATAGGGGCGGTTGTCGCCGTTTCTATCCTAGGTGGCATTTGGGGGTACGGTCGTCGAAAAGTTCGTAAGCCTCGTACCGGCGCAACAGAATGGACTTGGTTGGAGCAGTAAATCATTATTGCTTCGCTGTGAGAGGGATATCTGCGTATTCTTCATTAACAGTTTTGAGGTCAGGTCTCGGTACTTAAAGTTATCTACGCCTTGGATAGATCATATAGTCTGTAACAGTAGTTTCGACGCGTTCGATTGTGCGGGCTTGTGTGATTGTAAGCCTGATTTCCGGCGTTTAACAAAGCAAAATGGCTTAAGCCTCAAATCTCCTGTCCCTCTAACGGCCGTCTTCGGCGCACTCTTCGATAAGGCCCGTTACCACTTCGACGAACAACGATTTAAACGCAACGTAGGCACGTCGCTTGAGTTTGCGCTCTCTGGATGTACCGCTACCAGATTCGAAGTGTACGAGAGGGGCCTGCCAATGGACCAATCAGCTATGAGAAAAAGTCGAACTAGACAATTACTTCAAAAACTCATCATGATCCATACGGTCGTCTGGCTGGGTTGTAACCGCCATTCCCCGGATCAACACGTCGAACAGAAGCCCTCGTTGGTGGTTGTGGAAGTCGAGCAAGTAAAGTGGGCTTCTAGCTACGACTCCGCAATCCAAGTCTCAGGAACCATTAAGCCACGTCGCATTAGTCAAGTTAGCTTTGAACGGGTTGGTCGTATTGACTCAGTGAGTGTTTCCAGAGGAGATCGCGTTCGCGCTGGGCAGGTATTGGCCGAACTAAACCTCGACGTCATCAATGCTCAGATTCGTAAACTAGAGGCCGAACTGCAAGCGGCCACCGCACAACTGTCGGAACTGAAAGCTGGGCCGCTTAAGGTTACCATCGAGGCTGCTAGGTTCTCTTTGGAAGAACAGAATGCCGAACTTGAATCAGCCAAGCAAGTTCTTGAGCGACGAAAACGCCTGAAGGACTCAGGTGCTATTTCGACGGAGGATTTCGAGCAATCAGAGTGGTCGGTCAAGCGATTGGAATCTGCGCGGAATGCAGCTAAAAAAAGTCTTGAAGAATTGGAGTTGGGCACCCGAGCTGAAAAGATTTCCACTCAAGAAGCAGTTATCAAGTCAATCACTGAATCGATTGCGGCAGCTCGAGTCGAGAAAGAGCACAGCTTTGTTCGAAGTCCGTATGATGGGACGGTGATTGAGAAACTTGTCAATGAAGGAAACGTCGTTAACCCCGGATCGACTGCATTTGTGATCAGTGAAACTTCAGATCTGGAAGCTCATTTCGGCTGCACACCAGAAGTCGCAAATCGATTGACTGTGGGTGAGGAAGTTGAAATTGAAGTTCGCGGCAAGTGTGTTTCTGGAAAATTGATATCGATGCTTCCCACTGTTGACGAACAAACACGGACTCGAACGGTAATTGTGAAGCTGGGGTCACAAAAGAATGAAATTGCTCTTCCAGGTGACCTAGCTCAACTGAAGCTTACGGTTACTCAAGAGATCGGTGGATTCTGGATTCCCTCGACTGCATTGCAACAAGGTACTCGAGGGTTGTGGGATTGTTTCGTAGCCCAGGCGGATTCGGAGTCTGTTGAAAAGGACGAAGAGGCCAGTTACATCGTTTCCAAACGTCCCATCGAGATTCTACAGACTCAAGGCGATCGAGTACTAGTTCGAGGGTCTTTGCAAGACGGCGAACTTGTCGTGGCAACTCTTCCAAGTAGGCTCATTGCTGGGCAGTCCGTACGAATAAGCTACGGTGAAACACCATGATCAAGTTGATTTTCGCCGACAAGCGTTTGCTGCTTCTCAATATCGCTGTGCTCTTGCTGCTCGGTGTCGTTTCGTTCAACACGCTGCCTCGAATGGAAGACCCAGTGTTGGTTGAAAGAGCGGCATTGGTTAGCACCGTTGTACCCGGTGCAAATGCCAAACGGATCGAGTCTACAGTAACGGAGCCACTATCAGACGGGCTTCGCGAGTTCGACGAGGTGAAGGAGATTCGTACTTTCTCTCGCTCGAATGTCTCAACCATTATTGTCAACTTGAAGGACGACATAGTCGATGTCGATGAAGTCTGGGCTAGAATTCGAGATCGGATCTCGGATATTCGCGTTAAGCTCCCCACTGACGCACTTGCCCCAGAGCTGGAGATCATTCGAGTTCGCTCGTTTGCATCAATCGTCGCACTAAAGTGGAAGTCGGAGCATCCGCCTGTTTACTCTGTCCTGCGAAGGTATGCCAATGAACTTGCGATGGAGATTCGCAATGTTGCCAATACTGAAGAGGTTGAGAGTTATGGGATGCCCGAAGAGGAGATTACGGTCTCCGTCGATCAAGCGGAACTCTCTAAACTTAGCTTGAATATTGAAGAGATTGCAGGACAAGTGCTTGGAAGCGATTCTAAGCAACCCGCTGGCTTATTCCGTAGTTCGAATAAGCAGTTAACCCTGGAAATTGGTTCCGAATTGGATTCGCTTGACCGCATTCGGCGAATTCCCGTTAGGAGTACGCAGGGTGGATTAACGTGTTACTTAGAAGACATTGCTAAAGTTGAGAAAGGTATTCGGAATCCTGCAGGTAGTGAAGCCATCGTCGACGATTGTCCTGCGATCATGATTGCATCCTCCCTATCACCGACGGCTCGTATCGACTATTGGGATGACGACCTGCGTGAGGTTCTAGAATCCTTCAAGTCAAGACTTCCGCCCCAGGTGGAACTTGTCAAGATCTTCGCCCAACGCAAGTATGTTGATGATCGAATCTACTACCTTGTTCGAGATCTGATACTGAGTGCACTAGCGGTATTCGTTGTGGTCTTGGCAATGATGGGCTGGCGTAGCGCTTGCATTGTGGGAATGGCCCTCCCGCTGGCGTCGTGTGTGGTATTCGCAACATTTCGAATGCTTGGCATTCCGTTACACCAGATGTCCTTGAGCGGTTTGGTGATTGCGCTCGGGATGCTGGAAGGAACTGCGATTATCATTATCGACGAGATCCAAAGGCGATTGCGAAATGGAGAGTCGAACGCAGATGCGATCCGTAATGGACTAAAGCACATGGCGCTTCCGCTGCTTGGTAGCACTGGAACCACAATTCTCTCGTTCTTGCCGATCGCGATTATGCCCGGTCCCTCTGGAGAGTTTGTTGGAACGATTGGTCTCTCGGTAATCCTTGCGTTGGTTGCATCGCTTGTACTCTCCTTTACAGTTCTCCCTGCCCTCACGAGCATCTATTTTGGCCCCAACATTGGTAGGACCTCATTCTGGTCAAACGGTTTCTCGTCACGCATGATGAGCGTATTCTATGAGAAGAGTTTGCGGTACTCATTCAATCATCCATGGATGACAACTGTACTTGGTATTGCCTTGGCCGTGCCCGGCTTCATCCTAGTGCTGTTTATGCCCGTTCAGTTCTTCCCGTCGGCGGACCGTGACCAGTTGCACATCGAGCTAGAGCTTTCCTCACAAGCAAATCTGCGAGAAACCCGCGAAGTAGCTTTGCAAATCACAAAGCTCCTGGAGGAAGAGCAAGAAATTGCTCGAGTAGATTGGGTATTAGGCCGAAGCGCTCCATCGTTTTACTACAACATGATCGGTACGCGACAGAACGCTCCCAACTTTGGTGAAGCACTAATACAAACGAGAAACATCGTCGACTTTTCAGGCTTTGCAAAGCGTATTCAAGATAAGCTCAACCTACGAGTTTCCAAGGGACAGGCTCGAGTTCTGCCATTGGAACAGGGGCCACCTTACAGTGCCCCCATCGAACTGCGTCTACTTGGCAATGACGATCTCCAGCTTCGGCAGTTTGGCGAGAAACTCCGTGGGATGATTCAAGGCGTGGCTGGAGTTACTCAGACTGAAGCTGATCTCACGGATTCAATTCCCAAAATCTCGTACAAGATTAATGAAGCTGAATCGAGCTTAGTTAATGTTCCATCGGCGGAAATGGCACGGCAGCTACAGTTGTCGCTGGAGGGCGCGATTGGTGGGACAGTCTTTGAGGCCAATGAGAGTATTCCCGTTCGGATACGTCTCAAAGATAGCGATCGTCAGAACCTTCGCGAGATTGAACGCGTAAGTCTTAGGTCTGCTCAGGGAGCTCTCGGTAATGCAGGAAGTCTTTCGCTGTCCGCATTAGGACAAGCAACTCTAAAGTCCGAGCCAGCCAATCTCTGTCAGTTAAACGGAGTTCGCGTCAACGAGATTCGTGGATTCATTGCTCCCGATGTTCTTCCGTCCACGGTTCTGGCTGAAATTAAGCGCCAACTTGCAACAGACGAATACAAACTCCCAAGCGGATGTAGCATTGAGTTCGCTGGCGAATCGCAAAAAAGAACCGAAGCAGTGGGGCAATTGATCTCCAACGGCGCAATTTTGGTTGCGGGAACGATCGTCGTGCTTGTGTTTAGTCTGCGATCCTTTCGAGCGATGTTGATTATTGTTTCTGTGGGTGGGCTGTCTTTTGGAATGGCACTCTGGAGCTTGGACATTACTGGTTTCCCACTTGGGTTCACTGCAGTTGTGGGTACGATGGGGATGATTGGAATCGCCATTAACGACTCGATTGTGGTTCTAGCAGAATTGAAGGGCGATGAATCGTGTCGACTCGGTAACATGGATGCGATGATAAGGCTGGTCCTTCAATCAACACGGCATGTTTTGTGTACGACCTTCACGGTAGGCTGCTCTTTCATTCCAATGCTGATCGAAGGCGGAACTTTCTGGCCTCCGATGGCAATGGTGGTGATTGGTGGCGTCTTCGGAGCAACACTTCTTGCTCTGTATTGGATACCTGCCGTTTTCATCCTCACTCTCACCGCGGAAAAATCGCCGACACAATCGTCGGTTTCCACTCCCGCAAAAGGCGAGCTACAAGGAAAAGCGGTGGTACCCAATGCCGTCGAAGAAAGCGAACTCGTCGCGGTTGACTTTTCTATTTAGGAACTCCAGGCTAAATCAACGGCGTTGTTAGGCACCACTTCCCCTGTTAAAGTCCTGCAAAGCAACGATGCGATCGGCCGCTTCTACAATGCCGACCAACGCGGTCGTTCTCGTTTGCAGTTAGTAGCGATTTCGGAAGTACAGACGCCATTCTTTCCAACTACAATGTAGCCGCTATGCGGTGAGTCTGAGGCAATTCTTGCGACTTGCAATGATTTGCGAGTTCGAGTTCCCATCTTCAATTAATGTTGAATTGACCTACAATCATTGCGTTAATCCACTTTCCTAGATTCAATTCGGGAGTCAGCATGAGCTTGTTCGTCCGTAAACCGCTTGCCACGTTAGTAGCTGAGTCGCAGGAGACCGGCGAGCATACGCTGCATCGCCATCTGGGAGCCTTCAATCTGATTCTGCTCGGGATTGGTGCAATCATCGGCGCGGGGCTCTTCGTTCGAACCGCGGCGGCGGCTGCGAATCATGCTGGCCCTAGCGTGACGTTCAGCTTTATTGTGGCTGCTGTTGGTTGCGCGTTTGCGGGAATGTGCTACGCCGAATTCGCTTCAATGACGCCGGTAGCAGGAAGCGCTTATACCTATTCCTATGCAACGATGGGTGAGTTCTTTGCGTGGATCATCGGATGGGACTTGGTATTGGAGTATGCGCTGGGCGCAGCGACCGTGGCAATCGCTTGGTCTGAATACTTGAACAAATTAACCGAGCAGTTTTTTGGCTGGTCGGTGCCGTACGAGTACTGTCACTCGCCGTTTCAGTCACAAACCATTGGTGACGTAACGACTCAAGGTATCATCAACTTACCGGCCATCTTTATCTTGCTTGTGTTGACGCTAGTGCTCGTCCGCGGAATCCAAGAATCAGCTTTGGTCAATGGCGCGATCGTGTTCGTGAAGGTGATCATTGTCGCACTGGTCATCGCCTTCGGCTGGAGCTTTATCAATCCAGAAAATCACACTCCCATGATTCCAAAGCCGACCGAGTATGATGGTCATGCCTTTGGTGGATGGAAAGGAATCCTGGCTGGTGCTGGAGTCGTGTTCTTTGCTTTCATCGGCTTTGATGCAGTATCCACGGCCGCTCAGGAAACCAAGAATCCTGCTAAGAATATGCCGATTGGAATTCTTGGATCGTTGACTATCTGCACCGTGCTGTACGTTCTCTTTAGTTACGTGCTGACTGGGATCTCTAGCTACGAAGAGTTTCGTGATCCAGCACGAGGTGGTGAAGCCTCGGTGACTTACGCAATCGCGACTCACATGCCTGGATATGGTTGGTTGGCAAAGTTGGTCACAGTGGCGATCCTGTTTGGCTTCTCATCGGTAATCATGGTGATGTTGCTGGGCCAAAGTCGCGTCTTCTTCTCGATGTCTCGAGATGGACTAGTACCAAAGATATTCTCTGAGATTCACCCCAAGTATCGCACTCCCTGGAAGTCCAACTGGTTGTTCTTCGTGTTCGTAGCGATATTTGCAGCGTTTGTTCCTGGAGAAGTCGTAGGTGATATGACCAGTATCGGAACGCTGTTCGCATTCGTTCTGGTTTCGGTTGGCATCATTATCATGCGCAAGTCAGACCCGAATGCGGAAAGGCCATTCCGCACGCCTTTGGTACCCTTAGTGCCAATTCTGGGCGCTTTGATCTGTGGAGCGATGATCTTTGGCTTGGGCAATGAGAATTGGGCTCGACTGATCGCCTGGTTAGCGATCGGCTTTGTCATTTACTTCGGCTACAGCATGCGGCACAGCAAAGTGCGATTGGCCAGTCAAGGCAAGGCGAGTTAACAGACCTGCGATTCTCAATCAGTACCTTAATCCCACCGGCTTGCCCGGTCGGTACCTTAGGCTTCTAGCTACACTCCCCGAGCACGGAAGAAAAGAAGAAGCTTTTCGTTTGAGCCGATTAGCATGAACCCTAACTATCTGCTGGGCAAGCCAGCAGGATTCAAATGGCACCACCAATCTCCAGCAACTCGAAATGGACCCAAATGACTTTCGTGTCCGCTCATGGACATACAAATACCGGAGCTTCAATGGAAAGCAGCATGCGTTCAATTCGGCACAATACGATTACAGTGATCCAAACCCAGACGTTCCCTCGCGCACAGCTTGTTTGGGAACCAGCAATTTCGACAAACCAATTAACTTGATCTGTTCCTGATTCTTCTGAAAAAGTTATCATTGAATGAAACATCCCTTATGCACTACACTAAAGTAATGCAAACTGCCGCGCAGCGGCACCGGAGTCGCGGGTCGGGCGTTTCTTTAATGGAGCATGTCTTGCCGCGACTGCGGTAACGTTATTAGATAGAGCATAGACACGTGATTGATCAAGACGCAGTATCGCTGTTCGAAGACCTCAGTACGCGCTATCCGATGGCGGCTGCGGGATTAATCGATGACCTATGCTGTAAGCTTAGCGCGCGGCTGGAGAATGAGATTCGCAACGAGCACTTAATCGCAAACGCATGTGAGACACTTGCGCAGATCTTTCGCCCGATGGATCGACAACAGTTACCTGATTCGCATCCATGGGACACAGCGTACGCTACGTTCGGTCGTTGGCTGATGCGAGGGCTTCCGCAATACAGAGACACCGTGATCGCAATTACAGGTTGGTCAAACGAACAAATAGATGTGTGCACCACTCGATATGCTGAAATGATCCGAATCTGTCGCGATGACTGGAACCGGGCTGCCAAAGCGCTCGAAACCCCGATTATCGAATAACCAATGGGTTGCTGCCGAAGACATCTGTTAGGATGTGCGGATTACAATAAGCCCTCGATCAGCCGTTACGACTTGCGCCCAAGCCAACTGCTCGGACTCGCTGACCCCAGCCGTTACCCAATTGAGGCTTGAATGACACGACACATCGTACTTCTTGGCGATTCCATATTCGACAACGCACTTTACGTGCCTGGCGGCCCATCCGTCGTCGAGCACATTCGACGGATTTTGCCCGCAGGCGATCGTGTAACCATGATTGCGTTGGACGGCGCGACAGTTTCGTCGGTGTTCCGCCAACTCGAACGCGTTCCGGACGATGCAACTCACTTAGTTTTGAGCGCGGGAGGCAACGATGCACTATGGACGGCGGGCAATATCTTCGCACAAGAATCCACGGACGTACGCTCATCACTCCAACGCATCGCTGAATTGCTCGTCGGCTTCAAGTCCGAGTATCGACGATTGATTTGTGCTTTACGCGAATTGCGACTTCCACTTGTGACTTGCACAGTATACGACTCGGTTCCTGGTCTCGATTCATCCGAGACCGCAGGGCTTTGCCTGTTCAATGACACAATCACGCGTACGGCTTTCGAGCTTGGCACGACACTGATTGATCTACGAACGATTTGCAATGAATCGTCGGACTACTCATCCGTGTCTCCGATCGAACCATCGGCGAGTGGTGGTGGTAAAATTGCTCGTGCTATACTGACTGCATTGTCGGATCGCGGCGATTTCTGCCGCGTCGTTGGGTAACAACGTAATGTACGCAAGTCGCCGAATGCGTGCTGTCGTAATGGCGAATCATGCGCGGCGACTGCGTGATTTCAAGCGTTCGTCCTTCAAAGCATGCTTAATTCTATTGCGTTAAAGATAACTCCTAGCTTGGAGACAAACGATCATCAGGTGCGAGTCTGGGTTGATGGTGAGGACTTGTTAGACGACAACTCACTCGGGCTTGACCCTCCAGAGTTCTTTCGACAGGTTTCATTGCGCACTACTGGTCTACTTATCGTCGGTCGTTGTGAATGTGGCGTTATCGGGTGCGATGATACGACGGTCGAAGTCCAGAGAACGTCGAAGATGGTTTCTTGGTCTAACACTAACGGACTGAACCTTGCATTTGACCTTCAAACGTATGATTCGGAAATCCGGCGTGCTAACCAGGATCATTCCTGGGAAAACGTATACAGAACCGCCGAACGACTTGCAAACGACGAATTGAGTGGACTTGAACTCGATGGATTCCAGTTTCAATGGGCATCCACTAGAATCAAGCCTGAAACTCTCTCCATGTCATTTCTTAGGCTGGATCAACAGCGGTTAATCGAAATTGCATGGGACGGGATTTCTCCTGAAAACGCGAGGATGCATGCCCGAAGCTTCCGGGAAATACAGACGAATAATCCGATCGACAGAAGCGGTGGATCGGCCGTTTCCTGATGGATACTTCACTTGCCACCGCTCGCTCATGGGTGGCGTTCCGTCACTCATGGGTGAGACAACAGACAATTCGCAGCCAGCAAGAGTATGACCCCGCGTCGATGATGGTTCTGCACACGTGGAATCAACAGCTTCTGCCGCACTGGCATGTCCACGCTCTGGTTCCAGGCGGCGGT
>CAYWNG010000157.1:7890-11168 GCA_964458685.1 uncultured Pirellulaceae bacterium | reverse complement strand
ACTGGAGTTCGTGGGCGACGAACTGTGGGCGTGCATTTGGTACGAAGATAGGATCGCTCGAATCGATCCTCAAACGGGGAAGATTAAAGGCTATTTTGATTGCTCGAGCCTATACCCCAAGAAGCAGCGGCCCGATAAAGAGTATGTGCTCAACGGCATCGCCTACGACGCAAAAGCTCAGCGACTGTTTCTATCTGGCAAGCTCTGGCCCACCATCTATGAAGTCGAACTGCCCAAAGATCTGACCGGTCGCGAACCACGAAGTGGGAAGTAGCCCAGTAGATCAACTTCCTGCCGGGTTTGACCAGCGTTTGACATGGCGACGAAGGGAAGGTCGGGAGGGCTGAAGCTACCGATGCTTCACTTCGATTTCCCCACCGGTTGCTGTCTTTGCCAAACGCCTTGGCTACTCCACTTCGGTTCTTCCCGGCAGGTAAGAACCTACAAAGACGAGGCACAGGACTCACCGCAATTCTCACCGACTGGAATGCAGTGCTTCCTGTGCCTCATTGTTTTGTTGTTCGATGCTTCTAACTGGCTGTGTGAAAGCTCAGGAGTAGCTTTGATTTTGCACGTCTGTGTTCTATCCCAACCCGAAGCGTTAGCGAGGGACTGGCTTTTACGAGGTTTCGGACCAAATCCAAGGCATCCCTCGCTAGCGCCCGCCGTTCAATATTCTCCGCTGCTTAAAGGGAAGGACTCCGGAGTCTCGCGCAACGCACTCGCAGAATTTTTTTTGCAGATATCCAGAGCGGCCAGCAACAATACAAAACATCGTTGCGGCCCTGGAAATGCGAATGCTACTTCGGTAGCTTAGCGGGGCTTCGATCGCGAAGAGCTTGAACTCCGACGACGAGATCGTTCTTGGGGTTGGCTTTCTGTAGCTCGCCCAAATCGGCTAGGACTTTCGCCGATCGATCGCGCATTAACGGATGTGATCGCAAGAAGGCTGGCAGCATCTGAGCCTGTCCCTTGGCGTTCTCCGAAAGTCGATCGAACAACTTGGCAAGTTGCAGCGGATCGTAGCCTAGCTCATACATCCACCGCGTTGCATCGCTATCCGCTTCACTCTCTTCCTCAGGATGGATGGAATGAAAACTCGCTAGCGAGATTTTGCCGAAGTCGAAAAAGCGATTGAGGTCGAAGTTCCCAGCAGAGTTGCTACCCGGCTTACCCGAAAACTGCTTCTCCGCCAATCGTTGTTGCTGAAGCGGCTTGAGCTGATGTTGCCGGTCTAAGTGGGAAAGCTCGTGAGCAACGATGCCAACCAATGCAGCTTCGGACTCCGACGAGTTCAGCAAGCCACGCGTGAAAACCAGCGTGCCGCCGGGAATGCTACAGGCGTCGACATCGTCCGAATCGACCAAGCAAATCTTCATTCGTTGGTAGCGAGACTTTTGATTCATCAGCGGCTGGACTCGGGACACAAGCTGATTCAGGTATCGCACGTTGTCGCCGCGTTGAACGACACCCATTTTTTGCTGCTTGAAAGTCTGTTCAAGCTGCGAGAAGACGCGATCACCAAACTCCTTTTCCTCTTTGAAAGGCACATCAACCTGTCGCAATTGCGCGCGTTGGTCGGGCGAAAGCTGAAAGAAGTTCTGCAACGAGCGATCCCAGTCGGCGACATCTTTGCCTGGCTCGGTAGGCGCGGCCCCAGGGACAACAAAGCCGCCGGGGAACTTGGTGCCAGGGGCAAATTGCCCTTGGCACTTTGGTAACCAAGCGACCGCCAAGCAGCTTGAGATAATCAGCAGTGAGCTTAATCGCAGCACGATTTACTCTTCTTTGCGATCTTGTTGACTGGAATCATCCTTGGACTCTTCCTTCTCGCGAGTCTCTTCCTTTTTCCGAGACTCTTCTTTTCGCTTAGCTTCAGCCTTGCGTCGTTCTTCGCGTTCTTCACGCTCTTTAGCAATCGCTCTCTCTTTCGCCTCGCGAGCTGCAGCTTCGGTTTTCTTTTTCTCTTGCTCGGCCTTCTCACGAGCCTCTTCGTTGGCCTTACTATCACCGATCCTTTGTTCTTCCTCCTCCACTACGACACCGAGTGAAGAAAGCATCTTCTCCAGCAATCGGCTACGGTGTTCCAGTTCGTTCAACTGGGTCGACATGACTTCTTTCGCTCGAAGCGCTTCCTTCAACGCAGCTTCCGTCTTGGCAAGCCTGAGACTCATTTCATCGACGGCAGCCTTTTTCTGATTCTGAACAACGGCAACGTCCTTGGGCATATCAGCTTTATCGAGCACACGGACTTCGATTTGGTGATTTTTCTGATCTGATTTGGTGCCTTCCAAGTCTCGCTTAAGTTCGATGACTTGGACATTCTTGACTTCATGAGCTTGACGATGCAACTCCTCGCGTTGACGTTCGAGATCGCGTCGCTGGGACTCCAGCTTCTGACGCATGTTCTCTAGTTCGGCTTGTTGCATTCGCAGATGGTCATGCTTTTCTTCAAGCGGCTTGTCGGTCTGGCCTACGCGTCCATCTCGGGAGCGTAGCGCCGATTCTAGTTCTTGAATGCGAGCCCGCGTTTCGGACTCGATCGCTTGGACCTTGAGTTGTGCCTTAAGCTGCGCATTCTCCTCAATCAGTGAAACCATCTTTTTGAAAACAGGCGATTCGAAGAGCTTGTCAGGATTTTGGTCGCCATCACTCAGATGTGTTCGCGAGTCCATACCGGGAGGCCCAATCATGCGCATGAGCATCGCTGTCGGTTGGCCGTGCGATTGAGGATTACCACCATGCCCCTGTGAAGGAACGAATAGTACGTTCGCGCCAGAGTTTGCAGGAGGCATTCCTGGAACACTGCCAGCGACACTGCCAGGCTGGTCACCAATGCGGAAGCCCTGAACAAACATGTGAGCCTGTCCCATTCCCTGTCCCATTCCCTGAACTGGTACCGGTCCCATGCTGAAGCCATGAGCTTCACCCGCATTGTGCTGAGGCGGAATCAACATACTTGGCTGAGGTCCGTGCTGTTGGGGACCGTGCGGCTGGGGACCGCCTGGTTGATTTGGCCCATGCTGCGGTCCACCTGGATGTTGTGGTCCTGGATGTTGTGGTCCTTGATGCTCTGGTCCAAGCGCTTGATCAGGTCTATGTATTTGCGGTCCGTGCTGTTGCGGTCCGTGTTGTTGAGGTCCGTGTTGCTCGGGATTGTGATGATCTTGCCCGTGTTGTACTGGACCGTGTTGTTGAGGCGGATTTCTTTCTGGGCCGCGTTGTTCTGGGCCTCGCTGTTCTGGGCCGCGTTGTTCTGGGCCGCGTTGTTCTGGGCC